>JBDOMX010000954.1:0-7113 GCA_039831615.1 Planctomycetaceae bacterium | reverse complement strand
GACGCGAACCCGTGTTGCTATGTTTCATGGTCGCAGAGCAAAGACGAGAATGAGGAGACCGCGACAGCAGAACTTGGTGCTGAAGAGCGTGAGAAAATCTGTGTGGCGGCAGGACCAACCGTTCATCCGGAAACGGGATCGTCTGGTGGCCATCATCGCACGCAAAGTCGTCCCATGAACACGTGGCCCGGCGGACACTTTGCGGGACGAATTCCTTACGGGGAAATCGAATGACTGTTGCGATCAGGGATCAGGGATCAGGGATCAGGGATCAGCCTGGTACTGCGGCTGGCAAACCGGCTGAAGTGCACGGAAAACGCACGCAACCGGACTTGAACGCAACAGCGACGGGCTGCAGCAGAACTCGTCCGTTCCGGAATTCTGCCAAAGAAGCAGACGGAACTGCAATGAGCCGTCCCCGCCAACCCCGGTCGAAAACACGAATCGACTCTGCCGGATCTCCTTACGGGCCAGCACCCGATTCCAATCAGGCGGCGTCTCGAATTTCAACCTGAAGATTTCTTGTCCTGTTTGAGTTTTCGCTTCTCTTTGGGACTCAACTTCGCCTTTTTCTGTTGTTCCCTACGACCTTTGTCTTTACTTCCTTTATCGCCCATGTTTGCTTGTCCTCGATCAAAAAAATGTGTTGTGGACGTCCCAAATTCGTCAGACCGGGTTGAGTTTCCGGCCCGTCGGTTCAACTGATCAGTACAGGGTATGCCGTTCACAGATATTTTGGAAACAGGCTGAGCGAGCAACCTGCGGCTCTCTCAAGCGTCTCAGGGACTAATTTCTCCAGTCCGGCCGTTGAACCGCACCGAAACTTCGCTGCTCTGGTGCAAACAGCGGGGCTCGTATCATGCGGATTTGCGACGGGCGTCTGTTTCCTGAAGAATCCCGGCGATGTCGGCGCGGGGCCACTGCGCGAAGCTGTCCCGTGCGGAACGCCACCGCGACGGCGGCGGGAATCGCGGCTTCGGCGAGGACGACGGCGGCCTGATTTTCTTTCGTGAGTGCGACCATCTCCTGTTCTTGGGCAACCGCCATCGCCCGTCGCTGCTCAGCATGAGCCCTCGCGATGCGGATTTCGGTATCGGCCTGATCACTTTGAAGTTTGGCACCAATGTTCTCGCCCACATCAATATCGGCAATGTCGATCGACACGATGGCGAATGCCGTTTGAGAATCCAGTCCCTTTTCCAGCACCTGCCGCGTGATGACCATTGGATCGGCCAGCGCGCAGCGATAGGTCTCGCAGGAACCGATTGCCGACACAATGCCCTGCCCGACGCGCGCGATGACGGTGGATTCTGTTGCACCGCCAACAAGCTGAGAGAGATTTGTTCTCACCGTCACTCGTACGCGGACGCGGAGCTGGATGCCGTCTCTGGCCACGCCGCTCAACCGATTGCCCGGCCCGGACACCGGATCCGGACAATCGATGACCTTCGTATTCACGCTGACCTGCACGGCCTCAAGGACATCGCGGCCGGCAAGATCGACCGTGGCTGCCGTGTTCCAGTCGAGGTCGATGCCGGCTCGATTCGCCGCAACCAGAGCAAGCGTCACTCGGTGTACATTTCCACCAGCCAGATATTGAGCTTCAATTTCTTCGGTCGAAAAGTCTGTCAGGCCGGCCTGCACGGCCATGATCCTGCACTGCACAATCAGGTTTGGATCAACGCGCCGCAGGGACATGGCAACCAGCGACAGGAATCGAATTCGGGTACCGGTTAAAACAGCCTGTAGCCAGATCAGAAAGTAATGGCTGACCAGAATCAACAACAGACTGGCGGACATGATCGCGGTAATGGACACGACCCAGACGGCCGTCATATCGTTTGCCCTCCGCTGCACGTCACTGTGGCGGCGCCGGTCCGGATGACAATCTTCATTCGTTCAGCGTCAGCCCGCTGTTCCGCACATTGCGGATGGATCCCGGCTCGTGAGTAGCTTGGTTCTCCACAAACCGGACAGCGACGGTCGATGAGGCGCTGGTACAACGGAGCGGGTTTTTTATTGGACATTTCGAGACGGCTTCCTGAGTTTGCTTGTCCGAGTGGCCCCGCGGAGCTCAGTGTTCCCGCTGAAACACTGCAGAGTCAGGAACGCCGGACGTTGAGCGACAGCCGGCGACAAGTCTGCAGCCCGATGGTTCATGCTGTGGGGCGCATCGGTTCATTGGGGGTGGCTTCACAAACAGAACAAAACCGCTGTTCCCGTCTCCCCGGTGGGGAGACGGTGGCCAACAGTCGGATGAGAGGGCTGGCGCCAGATTCACATCGACCACTCACCTACACGTCGAGCATCCTCCCCTCAAAAGGAAGAGGACCAGGAGCCGGTCTCAACCACTTGTCCCTCCAATCAACAGATGCACCCCATCCTGTACAGCCAGGCTATCACACTATTTTCACGTTTTCTGCCCGCGGCCCCTTGGGACCTTCACCGACGTTGTACGAAACGCGCTGACCTTCTGTCAGCTGGTCGAAGCTGGTGCCTTCAACGGCTGAACTATGAAAGAACATGTCCTTTCCCGTTCCGTCTTCGATGAATCCAAAACCTTTGTCCGTGATTCGCTTTACTGTGCCTTCTGCCATTTTCTCTGATCCAACTTTGAAATTTAGTGCTTGTGTGAGGTCGAAGTCCTGGTGAAACACTCCCCAGGACGGACTCCACGGCGGATTGAGCCAACATAGACTCTTCCGAATAGTTACCTTAACTCAGTCTGAGCTGATCTGCGGGTCCGGATCTCCGGCTTCCCATCCGTGTCCTGTTTTCGCTGTTTGCGTCGGCTCCTCTTTGCCTCGGCTTTCGCTTTCTTTTCCATCTCTCGCTTTCGCTTTTCGTAGGTATTTTGGTTACTCGCAATAAGTGTGCTCCCTGATACGTGTAATGGATCTCTTCGGTGACTTGGTCTGCTGCCGCAAATGAGAACCGGACTGATCGGCATTCGAGCATTTCTCGATGACCTCACATCGAATTCTTTCCCTTCCTGTTTTTGACATACTGAATCGCTGTCCAGACTGATAGCAGCCCCCGCCCGTGTTCCGCTGACATTCAGATCAGCGTCTGACCTGAGCAACTGGGTTCACATATTTGTGATGGTCCGTTTTGAAGTGAACCGCGACCGGCGTCGAGCTGGCGCCTCGACGACTGCGCGGTGTTCTCAGTTCGTGCGGCAGGCCACACGGTTTTCTGCGAATGGTGGCAAACAAGCATGGCCATCCTCCGGCGCGTCGAGAACAACGCTGGCAGCATTCCAAGATGCTCACCGTGACCAGTGTTTGGCGGCAGCAACGTCAGCGAGAGGCTGATGGATAAACGGGGAAGCAAAGGTCCAGCTCTGCCTTAAAGCCCCGTTCGGATGGAAAAACAATCTTCACTCGTGGGGTGAAGAGTGCTTGTTCAGTCCAGCCGTAGTTACCGGTTCCCTGTCAGAAACAGCCAGGAAGTCTGTGCAGCATATCCCTCAGGAACCGCACTGCCTAGCTGGATCGACCGGAAACCGTTGCCTGATGAGTATTCAATGACCGGGATTCGTCGTTGCAGTAGTCGAACATCATTCGACTGCGGTCAAATCGACGCGGCCTGAGCACGGAGATCCGGACGCGGAGTGGCGGCGGTCGAATTCCTGTGAGATCTCGCGTCCATGACGCACTCATAATCGGTTCGGAGCGAACGTTGTGCGGGACAGCAGTTTTTCAGAACTCTGATGGACGAAACTAAAAAACAAAACGAACTGCAACAACAGCATCTCAAACGCTTTAAGCACAGGTAACAGCTGTTCGCGACCGGTGCATTCGAGAAATGCGTCGTAAGTCCTCCGGGAAATCGCTAGAATCTCCCGCACGAACACTCATGGTGAGCGTATGCACGACCAGTGAACAACTCTCCCGGCGGAGGCGGCGCAAACACGGCTTCTGTGTCGTTGAGAACGTCTGGTCTCACCACAGTCAGGCACGATCTTCAAAGTCTGACGTCCTGGGCGGGGCGTATCTTTGATGGACGCAGAGCCTGGATCGCACATTTTGTTGCATGTGGCTCGCTGCACGTTTCAGTGCCGGCGTCCCAGTTTTTTTTCTACATCGATGCTCGTCACGCACTTGCAGTGACATTCACGAGAGTTCTGTTTCCGGCCTGCTGATTCCGGAAGCCCCGGCAGTTCATCCGCTGGTCGGTTGATTTGCATTTGGCAAGTCCGGGTACAGCGAGGCCGACGGATCGGGTTCTCAGGAGGGTGAACTCTCGTCTTTTTGATCGCTGTCTGCTGCTTCGTGCGCAGACAGTTGACTCTTCACTGAAATCATCAGGAGACCAGAATGCTGACAATTACTGAATCAGCGTGGAATCGACTTTCGCACCTGCAGGCAACTTACGCCGATGTAACCACGATGCGCCTGTCTCTGAAGGACGGCGGCCTGAAATGTCATCGCGGCAATCAAAGGCGTCTTGACCGAGTGATCAAGCACCCCGGTCGGCCAACTTTGTTGCTGACGCCGGCGGTTGCGAAGGACCTCTGGAATGACACCCTCGTTGCCGAAGCCACAAAACGAGGCCCTCGGTTACGCATCAAACGCGATCAGTCTCTCGACACGTAGGATAACTCAGCCACCGGATTGCCGCTGTCAGCCAGCTCGTTATGGAATCTGTACAATTGTCAGGGCGCATGCGAGTCAACAACCTAATACAAAGTAAAGTTATTGCCCCTCTATGACACAGATCTTCGTTGGAAATCTGCCGTACGACGTCACGGAACAGGATCTTCAACATGAATTCGAATGCTTCGGCCGAGTCAATTCGGTCCGCATCATGATTGATGCCTCAACAAATCGTTCCCGCGGTTTTGCCTTCGTCCACATGCCTTCGTTCGATGACGCCGACGAAGCTATTCAACAAATGTCCGGAAGCACGCTGAACGGCCGGCAGCTGACGGTCAACGAATCACAGAAAGACCATTCCACGACCGGTCGGCAGCAGCACGGCGACGCCGCGAGGGATGCTGCACTCGACCTGTTCAACACACTCCTGCAGGAGTAAATGCCGGAAACGTCCTGCAGCGCATGACGCTGCTTCGTGGCCGCGACTTGCATGCCAGAGTCCGTTATCCATGGCCCCCGTGAGCCGGAACCGGCCAGGATTTTTCGAAAACTGCTCAACAGTGTATGACGCTGATTTGTGGCCGCGGCGGAGGCTCCAGAGCCCATATTCCATTGCTCCCGCGAGCCAGAAACCGCCACGACTTTCCGAAAACTGGTCTAGTCATCCAGATCATGGCCCGACAGTCGCGGCGCGAACAGAATCACTAGAATCCCTACAGCATAAATGTACCCGGTGATCTGCCCAACGTCGGCGTACTGACCTTCGAATGCAGCTTTCAAAGCCGCTGCAGATACGAGGACACCGACACCCGTGAGGATGCGTCCCCAGTTGAAGCTGACGCCCGCTCCGGTCGAACGTACACGCGTGGGGAAAAGTTCCGGTAGACACAATGGCAACCAGCCAAAAAAGAAACCACTGAAAAATCCCAGAGCTCCCATCCAGAAGAGAAACTCGGTCGGCTGCCACACGGTGAACCCAAGGTTCGCCGTAAAAAACGGTTCCTTGCCGGCCGGATCATCAATGCGGAACAGAAACTGCGTACACGCGAAGGCACAGGCACAGAGCAGTCCGTAACTCAGCTTGCGGCCGATCAATGACGCCAGCGCTCCTCCCAGAAGACTGGTCACGGATCCGGTCAGTGATCGAGCGATTGTCGCACGTGACTTTAACGCAGGGTCGGGCTTGCTCGCGGTTTGAGACGTGTCGGAGTCAGGTTCCTCGTCGATCTGTTTCAAGGCGGGTACGCGGTCGCCGGATTCGCTGGCCCACGCCTGGCCCCAGTTACTGACTCCCCATCCACCAAACAGCGGGACGGTGCCCAGCAGGATTCCCACGATTGTTGTCTTGAGGAGTGGCGGTCGGAAGATTTCTCCAAGTCCGGCTTTGGCCGGTTTGTCTTCCGGCCCTTCATCGGAACGCTGCAGCGCCAGCCACTTCGGTGACTCGGGAACGAACAACAATGCCAGGATCCCGAGTACCAGTGGTGATGCTCCCACAACCATCGTCCACCGCCAGTCATCACCGGTCACGTGACGATAGGTTGTCGCGGTCGCGAAACAAAGAATCCCCACATTGGCCGCCGTCCCCATAACGCCTGCAAGGAGCGGACGGGCCACGTTGGGCCAGGCTTCCGCAATCAGCGCAATTCCGTTGGGCCACATCCCGCCAATGCCCATGCAGGTCAGGAAGCGCAGAATCAGCAATGCACTCGGAGTGCCTGCGAAATACGTCGCTCCCGAAAAAATCGAATAGCACAGAATGCTGAATGCCATGGCCCGCGCCCGGCCGATCCGATCACCAATAATCCCAAATAGATATCCACCAGTCGCGGCACCAAACAAAAACGCGCAGACCTGCCAGCCGAACCACTGACCGATCGCACCTTCTCCGGTACCGGCCGGCAGCAGATCAGCCACCGCCACGCGCATGACGATTGACACAATCGACATATGAACGCCTGCAAATCCCCACCCCAAAAAGGCAACAATCAAGATCAGGTAACGTCCTGTCACCGAGATCGAGTCACTGGAGTCAAGCGAGGCCGCACTCGTCGAACTGGATTCGGAAGTCATTGGCTCGGACAACAATGCAGGAAGTGGATTGTACGAGCCCTTACCATAAACACTTGGGCGTCCTGACGCGATGCTGCACAGGCTCCGCAGTTGTCAACTGCGAGAAACACTGACCGGTCTCCCCGCCCTGGTCCCTGACGACGAAGGATCCGATCGCTGAATCGGGCTGAAGGCACGCGCCATTCGAAATCTGAATTCGGCAGTCGTGCGCCCGCAGCGAAATCAGCCGGATTGGCGCGGACGCATTAAATATCTGTCGACCCGCGCCGGCCGGAAATCAAACCTCACCACAGTGGACGCACCGGCAAACACGACTTAGCACCGAGCGGAAAATTACTGTCGGCGGAATCGAGTGTAACTGTTAGACTTGTGTTTCGGCAATTTCGCACGTTGTTCTTTCCAGGAGGCCACGGATGGCAACTCTTTTGTTTGAAACGGATGC
>JBDOMX010000218.1:0-7114 GCA_039831615.1 Planctomycetaceae bacterium | reverse complement strand
CAAACTAAAACTGATCACCAGGAAATCCTACGGCTTCCGCACGCAGAATGCATACGAAACAGCCCTCTACCACAACCTTGCAGACCTACCCATGCCAAACTTTACCCACTGTTTCTTCTGAGGAGGCATAATGATTGTCTTCCCCAGCGACGCCAGTGTGCGCACAATGGACCGCAATTCGTTCCTGGCACGAGGGTCCAGGCCGCTGGCTGGTTCGTCCAGAATCAACAACTGTGGATCGTGAACCAGTGTCTTGGCAAGCAGCAGTCGCTGTCGATTTCCGGTTGAGAGTCCTTTGACCATGACGTGTTCGCGACCACTGAGGTCCGTCAGCTCACAAACGTCTTTGATTCGCGAACCACGATCGGCTGGTGGTATCCCGTACATGCAGACGAAATACCGGAGGTATTCTTCGATCGTCAGATTCCGCGGGCTACCGAATTCGGCCGGCATGAACCCCAGGCTTCGCCTCACGAACTGAGGTGCTGAACGCACGGATTTGCCCAGAATTCTGACATCACCACTGTCCGGTCTGGCAAGCGTCGAAATGATCCGCAGCAATGTGGTCTTGCCAGCTCCATTGGGACCGATCAGTCCCAGCGTCTGACCTTCGTCCACGCGCAGACTGATCCGGTCGACTGCCACCAGCTCATCGAATGTCTTGCTGACGTTGTCAATTTCAACAACTGCGTGGCCCAAAACAGCTCCTTTCGTCCAGGTTGCTCATATGAACTCGTTCGAACCAGCGGCCGAATTCCTGGAGCATTCTCAGGGAACGGTCCGCATCCCACAAGGAATGCGCAGTCGTCGAGGATCCAGGATCAGAGTTCCAGCTGACCAGTCGTCGCCACCCGACTTTGCTGACACGGCTCGCACTCGATTTTGTCTATCAACGGAACCGGCCTGAGTCTGGCCCGTATTGACGTTTCCCGAAACGGTCACGATGACCAGTGCCGAACAGTTCCGTCGTCCGGCAGCAAACCCTTCCCGAAATGCGACGGCAGTTGTTTTTTTAGAGTTAATGAAGTTTTGCAGAGTACTTCGACCCTGTCCGCTGCATCCGTTGATTGACGCGACATGTGGTTCCGACAGGCTGCTGTTCCTCTCCTGTTTTCGAGGGGTGCCCAAAGGGCTCGTGAGCGGCTGTGTTGATTTGCGATCGGTAGTTGCCCGGCCACCTAATCCACTGGGGCGAAGGATGCAGCGGTAGCGTGAAGTGATTGAATCGTCACCCCCATGACCGATGTACCCTGCGTTTCCCCATGCACCCGGAATCCTTTGACATCACTGGACGCGACATTTAACCTCACAGTCACACCTGCCTGAATTCCAGACCACGTCGTTGAGTTATCTGTGCCGATGATGTTCGAGCCTGACCGACTCATGTGCTTCATTAAGTGGTCGAATTGGAACACAGTCCCCCGCTGAGGAATCGTGAACCATGTGTTTAGCACGAGTACTTTCGTCACTTGTCGTCGCTGCGTTGTTGCTTTCAGGCAATTTAGGTTATGCGCAACGTGGAATGGACCTGAGCAACACGGTGCTTGTCGCGCCGGTCGGTGGGCCCGTGGGGAAAGCAACCAACTTTCTGAGTGACGCGGTTTATGAACGCACCGGAATCCGCTGGTACATCCGCGATCATTTTGCTGGTGCGACAAAGGTCGTGGTTTGCACGGTTGACGACATGCCGGACGGGGTGATGTTGCCAGCGGGACTGACCGTTCCTGAGGCCGCCGAAGGCTTCGCCATGGGCGTGACCGGCGACTCGGTCGTGCTCGTGGGACGTGATCCCCGAGGCGCCTTGTACGCTGTCGGCCGACTGCTGCGGGCGCTGACAATGCGCGAAGGAGAAGTATCGCTGCCACGAAACATGCAGCTGGCGTCGTCGCCAAAGTATCCGATGCGTGTCCATCAGCTCGGCTACAGGCATACGGCCACGAGTTATGACCTGTGGGATGTGGAGACCTACGAACAGTATCTTCGGGAGCTGTCTGTTTTTGGCTGCAGTGGCGCTGAGCTGATCCAGGAACAACCGCCTGGCGAGAAAGACAGCGTCCTGATGGCTGAGCCCCAGTGGGACATGAATATCAGACTGTCACGGATGATGGATGAATATGACTGGGAGGTGTTTCTCTGGTATCCCGTGCCAATCCTGAGAGATGATCAGCAACGATATGACATTGAACTGGGATACCGCGAACGGTTCTTCAACGAAATGCCCCGGATAGATCACCTGTTTGTTCCAGGCGGTGATCCCGGAAATAACCATCCCAGAGTTCTCATGCCGGCCCTTGAAGGGATGGCGGAAATGCTGCACAAGCGGTTCCCCCATGCCGGAGTGTTTGTGTCGAATCAGAAAATGATTCCGGAATGGACCGAATGGATGTTCAACTATTTCCGCGAAGAGCAGCCGAAATGGCTCGGTGGGTATGTGTACGGTCCGGGCACGAAGCACAGCATCATGGATGCGAGAGAATGGTTGCCAAAGCAGTACGAGATTCGCCGTTACCCGGACATTACCCATAATCTGCGAGCTCAGTTCCCGGTGCCGCACTGGGACGGACTGATGGCACAGGCTCTCGGACGAGAGGGAATCAATCCTCGACCGGGGCACAATCAATACGTTCACAATGCCTACGATGAATTTGCGTCCGGGTTCGGCACTTACTCGGATGGAATCCACGACGACCTGAACAAAATGGTCTGGAGTGCTCTCGGCTGGGACCCGGAAGCGGATATCAATGAAATTGTGCTGGACTATGGACGTCTGTTTTTCGGTGAAGACGTCGGCAGGGAAGTCGCTGACGGTTTGTGGATGCTGCAGGAGAACATGACCGGCAACTTCGTGAAGAACGAAACCGTCCCCAGGACACTGGCAAAGTGGCGTTCGATCGGAAACAAGGTCAGCCCGAAGGTTCGCAGCAGCTGGCGATACCAGATGTATCTGATGAGGGCTATCTTCGATCAATATACCCGCGAGCGGTGTATCGCCGAAATGAGCTATGAAGAACTGGCATACGCAGCGATGGCAAAAGCTCCACAGCTGGGTGCAGCGAAGGCTGTCGATGAAGCACGGAAAGAGCTTGCAAAAGCAGACACCATCAAGCTGGGAATCCCGCTCCGCGAGGAAATGTCTGAACTGGCAGACGACATGTTTCACAGCATCGGCTGGCAGTTCAGCATAAAGCCACCTTACTTCACACGGAACGCAGAACGCGGCGCGCTCCTGGACAAACTTGACATGCCGATCAACGACCGGCCGTGGCTGGAAGATCAATTCACACAGATTCTGGCAATGGAAACTGAAGATGAGCGACAGGAACGCATTGCTTTACTCGTGAACTGGGAAGATCCAGGCCCAGGCGGATTTTATGACGATCTGGGGAATCCTGATAAGCAGCCGCACCTGGACATGCTGTCAACGTACGAAGAGAATCCCAGTCGGATTGACCGTGTCACCGAAGGCCACTACCGCTGGATGAACAATATGACGCTGGAGGTCGACAGTCGCTATCGACGCTCGATGCTGCATCATGCTCAAAGTCTCCACGGGGCGCCGCTGATTGTGCGCTATGATGGTTTGGATAAGAACGCAGAGTACAAAATCAGAGTAATGGAATTCGGTCGGTTTCACGCCACGATTGATTTGGTCGCGGATGAGAAGTATCCCATCCACGGAGGCTTACCGGTGAAATATCCTCTTTGGCCTGTTGAATACGACATTCCAAAGGCAGCAACTGCCGACGGCAAACTGGAACTGAAATGGGGGCTTACTAAGGGTCGAGGCACGCAGGTGGCTGAGGTGTGGCTGATTAAAAAATGATCTGGAGTCCGCAGCAACGGACGCAATTCAAATCTGCGCCGACGATGGGCAGCACAGAGGCAATCGCGTGGGCCGCGTGCCACAAAGTGTTGCCTCAATGCATCAGTGGCAGGATATGTTGAATCCTTTCATCAACAACATGCATGCACGTTTGTTGATTCCGGAAAAATTTTCGTGCCACGGCGGAAAACGAAGTAGGGTTTACCAAACGGTCGGGAATCTGCCCTGCAAACGTCGTCACCTGTCGACGCGGTCGTTGTGGGTCATCTTCAGGCCCGGTGTCATTGTAACCTCAACGGTTCTTTCCCCTTCGCGGTGGCAATCGATCATGACCTATCGCTTCATCTTCTGCTCTCTATGCGGCACCAGGCTGCGATTTATCAGGGACGTCGAGCGGAACAGTGTCGGCTGTCCCAAATGCGGAACAGGAATGGAACTGTTGCCGAAACACATGGCGACGAGGCATGGAACCGACGTCGCATTGACCCTGCAACACCATTTTGTGCGAACGCCCGAACTGCTGCCGGCAGCGATGCTGACGACCTTGATGGCAGGGGGCCGGTCCAGCCTGCGACAGGTTCTGGTTGGTACAGGGACCGTCTTCACGATCGCTCTGCTGCTGGTAAAAACAGCAGTGTTCCATACATAACAGCAAGCAACCAGTCGTCATCCCGTTCCGGAAAGCCTCCACGCAACGCGGTTGTTTGTTGCGATCCGGTCAACACACCGCCGCGAACACTGTCGAAAGTTCGCATGAGCGGTATCATCGGCGTTCCGAGGGCGTCACTCGGTCGTGGCGTGCAGGTCTGGCCAGATCGGAAGAGGAAGTGCGATGACGTGTGTCGTGGTCACGGGTGTATCAAAGGGAATTGGACGTGCAATGGCAGTCCGATTCGCGGCGAACGGCTGCACGGTCATCGGCTGTGCAAGATCGACCGACGCGATCATGAATCTTAGACAGGAACCAGGCCAGCCCCATCAGTTTGATGTTGTGGATGTTGCAACAGATTCGGCAGTGCAGTCGTGGGCCGATGCCGTCCTCAAAAAACACGGCCCACCCGACTTCCTGATCAACAATGCCGCAGTGATCAACACGAACGCGCCCTTGTGGCAGGTCTCCGCTGCGGAATTCGATCAAGTGACGGCGGTGAACATCAATGGAACGGCGAACACAATTCGACATTTTGCTCCCGCCATGGTTGAGCGATCAACGGGAGTCATCGTGAATCTCAGCAGCGGCTGGGGGAGGTCCGCGTCGGCCGACGTGGCTCCCTACTGCGCCTCAAAATGGGCGATCGAAGGGCTGACCCGAGCCCTTGCTGATGACCTGCCCTCCGGCATGGCGGCTGTCCCTTTGAATCCTGGAGTCATCAACACTGAAATGCTGCAGAGCTGCTTCGGCAGTGCAGCGGACAGTTATCCTTCGCCGGGCGAGTGGGCGGAGCGAGCCGTCCCCTTCATTCTGGGAATAACGGCGGATGATAACGGTCACCCGCTGACCGTCCCCGGAAGATAGGGCAACTCGCGACAATTCAACAACCGCAGGCAACTGCTGCTACCTTCTCCGCGCGGGAGAAGGTAGCCGGAGGCCGGATGAGCGGGCCGTCTGAACCACATGCTCCCTCCAGTCAACGGATGCACCCCCGTTCGCCATCGGGCCGCAACTGCTGATTTGGCCCACCCGTCGAAACGACTACAATGCACGGCGGTGTCGATTCGACTTCAGGGTCTTGTCCGTTCGTCAATCGTCTCGGTGAGCGGGCGGACCAGCATTCAGGCTTGAGATGGATTTTCTGCAACTGGAAGGCAAACATGTCCTGATTCTGGGCGTGGCCAATCGAAAAAGTGTCGCCTGGAAAACGGCGCAGCTTCTGCTGGACGCCGGCGCACGTGTGATTTTCAGTGTGCGGTCGGAAGAACGAGCCGCCACGGTGCGGAAACTGGCGCCTGATTCTCCCGTCTACATTTGCGACGTCGAGCAGCAGGACCAGATCGATCGTCTGCGGGACGAGGTCACGTCGCTGACTAAGTCCCTGCACGGCATTGTCCATTCCATCGCATTTGCGGATTACTCATCTGGCTGGTTGCCATTTCACGAAACACCACGGGCCGCATTTCTGCAGGCGGTCGATATTTCGTGTTTTTCGTTAACGGCAGTGTCCGGTGCGATGAAGGATCTGCTGGATCCTGAACAGGGCAGCGTTGTCACAATTTCGATTTCTACCACGCGCATGGCTGCCGAGAACTACGGGTACATGGCACCGGTGAAAGCCGCTCTGGATTCTTCCGTGTGCTTTTTGGCCAAGTCGTTTTCGGCGTTTTCGGCGGTTCGATTCAATGCTGTCTGTCCCGGGTTGTTGAAGACGTCAGCGTCTGCCGGGATTCCCGGATACGTGGACAGTTATCTGTTTGCCGAACAGGCCACACTGCGAAAACGTGCCGTGCAAACCGACGAAGTCGCCTCAACCGTCGCCTTCCTGTTAAGTCCCCGCTCCTCCGGCATCAACGCGCAGGGCATCGTGCTCGACGCGGGCATGTCCACCAATTACTTCGACGACCGGATCATTGGGCACGCCGGTCACTGATCCATTCCTGAACTGCATGCTCGCCGTCGATCGCGCAGGAAATGAATTCGCCACACCGCACGATTGAGCTCAGTGCATCGCGACAACAGGACAGCAAGATTCGCACGGAACCGTCAACTGGAATGATGTCCGCTACGGCAGGATTACTGCTGCTGACGGTGGTGGTACGGATTGGCATCATCGTGACCGCCGGCGATCGACTGCACAGTGATCCCGACGCCTATGTTCGACTGGCCACCATGCTGGCCGACGGCAAGGGGTTTGCGGCAGCCGATGGAGTCCAGCCGACCGTTTTTCGTCCCGTTCTTTATCCGTTGCTGCTGGCCGGACCGCTGTTACTGGGAATTCCTGCCGCAACAGCCGTGGCCTTCTGGAATCTGTTGGCCGGACCTGGATTGGTTTTTGCAGCCATTCAGCTCGCCCGGGAACTGGGGCTGAATCGCCGTGGAACGTTGATCGCTGGATTTGCGGCGGCCGTTGATCCATTGATGCTTCGATACACCACGGAACCAATGACGGAGAATGTCTGCGCTGCGATCTTCACAGCCGCACTTGTCTGTCTGCTGCGGATCATCAGGCGGAACGGCCTCGCGAATTCGCCGTCCAATGTGGGCACCGCTGCAGTCGGCGGCGTCCTGCTGGGGATCGGTGCACTGTGTCGCCCCGTCATCCTCGTCAGCTGCGCGGTTCTCACGCTCACGATGAC
>JBDOMX010000813.1:0-7123 GCA_039831615.1 Planctomycetaceae bacterium | reverse complement strand
CCCCTGACTCTGTATCTGCTCTCGTTCATTATCGCATTCGCTGGCAAAAGGTGGTATCCGCGCAAGCTCTGGATGATCGTACTGCCACCGTTTCTGTTGCTGACAATCGCGGCGATGCTTGTTGGAGCCGACGAAGTCCGCCTGGGCGTCCAGTTCGTCGTCTATTTTGGGGCACTGTTCGCAACGTCGATGTTCTGTCACGGAGAACTTGTGCGGCTGAAGCCCCATCCGATGTACCTGACGAACTTCTACCTCTGCATGTCGGCGGGGGGAGCCATGGGTGGTTTGTTCGTTGGACTGGTGGTGCCATATATCTTTGACCTGTACCTGGAATTACATGTGGCCATCATTGCCGCACAATTCCTGCTGATCTGGATTGCGCGATGTGAAGAACACCGACTGTGGAGGAACCTGCTCGTCGGCTGGTCATTCCTTTTTCTCATATACAGCCCGATTCTGCTGATTTGCGAAGTGCAGGACGAACTGAAGGAATCGAGACTCACGAAACGAAGTTTCTATGGAGTGGTCCGCGTACACGAGTCGGAAGAGATTCGTCAGCTGCAGCTCTACAACGGGCATATCCAGCACGGATCACAGTTCCGCTCACATGCTTTGCGCCGCGTTCCCACACTGTATTATGCCCGGTCTTCGGCGGCCGGACAGGCAATTGAATCGCTTCCGTCCGATCAGCCAAGGCATTTTGGGCTCGTTGGCCTGGGTTGCGGAACAATGGCTGCTTATGCGACTGAACTCGACCGTGTGACGTGTTACGAAATCAACAACCAGGTGTTGCGGATTGCAGGACATGGTGGTTCAGTTGTTGGAGACGATGGCACTGAGCTGGTCGATTCCGAAGCAATGACGTCGCCGTTCAACGAGTACTACTTCACGTACGTTGAAGATTGTCCCGGCGATGTGTTTCTCGTTCCGGGTGATGCCAGAACCTCTCTGGATCGACAGCCGACGCAGAATTTCGACATCCTTGTACTGGACGCCTTCTCCAGTGATGCGATACCGATTCATCTGCTGACCAAAGAAGCGTTCGAAATCTATTTGCGGCACATGAAGCCGAACGGGATCATTGCGGTGCATGTTTCAAATCTGCACTTTGATCTGCCCCCGGTGCTCCTCGGCATCGCCGACGAGTTTGGTCTGAGTTCTCGCTACAAAGATGATCAAAGCCACAATTCCGCCACATGGCCTTCCCAGTGGGTGCTGTTGTCGGCCAGTGAACAGCCCTTCAAAAATCCCCTGCTCAGCGAACTCGGTCCGATTGGCGGGACTAAACGCGTACTGTGGACCGATGACTTTAGCAGTCTGGCAGACCTGTTGATGGAACGGGAGTGGGGTGAAGGTGAGGGAGGATTGCTGACTCTGCTGAGAGAACTGGATGTGGCCAGGTTATTTACGGAAGGCAACACGCCGGAATCGAAGACCGGGAATTAGACCGGGGAAAAGCGGGCGAGAATCGGCATCCGCGAACGGGTCGCCAGCGAGTTTCACCCATTGGCCGGCGAAAGCCGTCGAGATCCACAGGGTCATGTGTGCGTGTTCGCTGTAATCTGTCGTGATAAGAAACATGAAGCCAGACAGAAATTTGTGATGTCGTGATGTCAGGCATTCCCGGTTGGTTCGCAACTCGCAGACGCCTGCTGGTCACTGTGCTGACCTTGTGGGTGGCCCGGTCTTCGTGTGCGGCAGGTCAATCCGGAGAAATCAATGTTATCAAAGAGACGCCGGTTCGCATTTCTGCGCCGGGTGTGTACCGGCTGGCGAGTGATTTGTGTTTTGGAACACCCCATGGCGCGGCTGTCACGGTTGAAGCAGATGATGTGACAATTGATCTGAACGGCAGAACCCTGAGTGGAACAGTCGGTGAGAATACGCTGGCGATCGTAATACAGGGCGTTGGACGCAGTAACTTATCAATTACAAATGGACGTATCACTGGGTTCTGTTTCGGGATTGACCTGCGAGCATCCAAAGATGGCTCGTCACAGTCATACGTGGTGTCCAATATGACACTGGCCCGAAATTTCTATTTTGGAATGCGGGTGGTCGGTTCTGACTGGGAAATTCGGCACTGCACGATTTCCGACATCGGTGACAGTTCGCGACCGCATCATACAATTCCGCAGGGCGTGAGACTCGTTGGCGCAAGGAACACCATGCGCGACTGCACCATCATCGATTTGCGCCTGCGACGGTTTGATGAGGGTCAGGGAGAAATTGTCGGAGTCCATTTTGATGCTGCCAGAGATTCCCTGTTTGAACGTAACATCGTGATCGAACTGGCCAACGAAGGAGATGATTCTTTTCCAGTCGGCGAGTCGAAGGAACGAACATTCGGGATGTGGATCAACGGCGGGCCGGAGAAAGACACGTTCGTCGTAGTTCGTCACAACACCTTTGCGGGATTCACCGCGCCAATCGCTTTTGCGCCCGGTTCCGATGGTCGAGTCACCGGAAACAGGTTCTACAACGCAGGCCAAAAACCAGTCAGAGGGAAGCCGTCCGGACAATCCTCAGAGAACAAGTCGTTCGCTGCCCAATTGTTTCGGACGCCGGATCAATAGCTGGCAGTGTGATCGGCGACACTACGGTGGCCGAATCCCGGTGTTGACCTGTGTGCAGTATCACCGGGTCGGTTCAGGAACGCAGGAAGCAGCTGAAGAAACGATTTTTCGAGATCGCAAAACCTGAATGTCAGGCGGAGCCGGAGCGATTGACCGCGGTGGCAGCAAATGTCGATCTCGATGTGATATGTTGATTTCTGCAGTGCGTTGCAAATTCGGCGCTGGGAAGAGTGAGATCGTTCTTTGTGTTACTTGTCGTCGTCCAGCAAAGTCCGGACAGCGGTGATTAGTACGTTTTCGACATTCGGTGATACACGTGATGAGCGCGGACTTGTCTCGTAGCCCCCCTGGCTGTAGGCGATTTCTGTGCCGATATAGCCTGGTCCGTAGTCGCCGTAAGCTGCCATTGCAACAAACAGATCAGGACGCATTTGTTGCGCGTGCAGTTGGTATTCCACGAACAGCTCGCCCGGCATATGCAGGACGCGGGCATTCCCGATTGTCAGGCAGGAGATCGGAATCGTATCGCCGGCGGCGCAGCGTCGTGCCCATGCCAGATCTACTGCGGCATAAAATCGCTCCTGCTGCTTCAATGCAGTATTCTCAATCTTCTGAATGAGAATCTGTTCGTCCACATGACTTGCCAGCGGAAGCGCGACGGGAACCGATGTCCACTGAAGCTCTGATGCACGGACAGGAGTTTTGGTTGTGTTGTCCCATGCCCGTTTCATTCCGGCCGCCACACGATCGGCGAGTACCTGCCGATTCTTCTTCGCGCCATCGTTCCATTTTCCGGCACCGATGTTGCCACCTGCGCCGTTGAAGTGAACGTGTGGTACTCCTGTCTCTTTCTGTCGTGCATTTCGGGCCAGTCCCGGGAAATCGGGATTGGCCAGCCCCGTGCGGTAATAGCTTTGGGGATGAGTCGCATAATACGTTAACGCCACAATCGTCTGATCGTTGTTCCAGAAACTGATCATCTTCAATTGTGGATCGATCGTTCCAGCTGGAAAGCCTCGGATGTTTGGGTCTCGCGTGGCCGTGTACCGCACATGCAGTACTTTCCCATCTGGTCCCAAAATGCGCCGATTCGAAGCAACTTTGTTGACGATACCCTGTCCGATACCGACATGCGTGGCTGGTTGGGCCGTCTCCAGTGCAATTGTGAGTGCTTCTGCCGCACGCTGGATGACGTCTAGTGCAAACGCAGCATCGAAACCGACACCGGACAGGTCGTAATCGACCAGAATTTCGTGGGCAGAAAAATCGCAGCGTGGTGCGTCGTGCTGGTGCAGAGTATGCACAACGACCCGTTCCACCTGAGTCCCGGCTGCAGTCGCCAGTCGCTCACGAAATGCCGTCTGCCCTCCATTGCCGATACCGATCCAGTCGACTGCACAAATGACGATCGGATCGCCGGATCCCGTCAGCACAATTCCACGGCATCTGAGCGGTGTTGTTACATCTTTCGTGGGGTCATACGCAAGGGGACTGCCGATCGGAGGAGATGCATCGACGTCAAAAACGCCGACCTTCAGTTCAGCCGCAGTCGTCAGACGGGATGACGCCAGTATTGTCAGTAGAATAAGCGACCGCATCATCGTCGTATCCTTCAGAATTGCGAAAAATGTGCCCCTCATCGTCCGACGGATCTGCCGGCTGCTTCAACCAGTTCGGCGATGGTCTGCTTCAAACGCTGGTCCCCGCCAAATGTCATGCCCAGGTCTTTGATTTTGTCGCTTACTATTTGGTGTTTTGGACGCGGTTGCTCACCACGAATCGTGGACGGTGAACCGCTGATTTCTTTGGCAATCGTGGCGACTTCCAGTTCAGATACATAGCGGTCATAACAACTGTAGACCTCCCCGGCCACGCTGTCAGCATGAAGCAGGATGTCGACCGCTTCTGCGACATCGGCTGCGTGGACTTCTTTACCTCCGCGCTCGCAGCTGACCGTTTCGTGCCGTACAACCTGCTGGACAAGATCGTACCATTTGCTGCGCTGCGGCTGATGGTGCAGGCCGTAAATGCCGGTCGGACGTAACGCGCAGATTGGGTAGCCCACGCCGAATCCGTAGCTGTGGACGAATTGTTCGACAGCTGCCTTGTGGGCTCCGTAGTGGGTCGTCATCCAGAGTGGATGTGCTTCATCGAGTGGACGGTCGTTGAGGATTTTTTCGTGGACGGCGCACGTTGAGATAAACACGAACCGATCGACCTTGTGACGTCTCGCTGCCTCAATCAACTGGACACTGCCGAGCACATTGCGGCGAACGAAGTCTTCCGTGTCTCCTTCGCCACCACGGAACGCTGAGCCGCTCCGATGAAGTCCCGAATGCACCACAACGTCGCAGCCCTCCACCAGCTGGTCGCAATCGTCCAGGTTTCCGAGTTCACCAGGAATCCACTCCACGGCCGGACCGTGATCTGTCTGGTAGCAGCGTTCCACGGAACGATACCAGCAACGGCAGTCGTTCCCCACAGCCTGCATCCGGCGGACGAGATAATGTCCAAGAAAACCAGTTGCTCCTGTGATGGCGATTTTCATTGACTCATATTCCATTGCTCAAGGCAGGTCGACTCATCGAAGCAGCCGGCGTTCCAGCTGTGGCGACTCGTTCCTGTCTGTTCTTTCGAATAGTATTCACGTTCGACCTCGCAACAATCCAGCGCATGACTGCCCGTGTGAGTCAGCTGCGAAATCTCGGATCGGCACCTGTTCCGGTCCTGCGGCGGTTCCGGCAACAAATGTCCTGCGACTTGACTCTCATTGGACAACGCGAGGTGCGAGCGTACACGCAGAGCTTTCTGCTGTCTTTGTCAGTGATCAGGTCATTCACCGTTTTTCGGTAATGGAATTGGTTCCCTGACACGGTCACACGTACTCTTACAGTCGATCCAAATTGAATCCGACGTCCGCAGTGTGGCTTGACGACCCATCAGTGCTGCTGGCTGGACCCGCGTGAACTGAAGATCACAATGCACCGCAAGCTGTGGCCAGACACAGCTTCTGTGGACACGGCTGGACCCGCAGTTGATGTGCGTGGTTCCATTTGAAAGGTACGAGAATGACACCGGCATCCGTAAGGCAGGTCCTGCGTCACTGTTTTCTGATGGGTGTGCTGAAATATATGTTTCCTGTCATGAAGCGTCGTGATGCGCGCCGCCTGGGGAGCGACTATGGCGGATGGACAATCCCCGTGGATCTGCTGGATGAGAACAGTATTTGCTATCTCGCCGGAACAGGGCTTGACATCAGTTTCGATCTGGAACTGATTGATCTGCTGGGCTGTCAGGTCTATGCGTTTGATCCAACGCCCGGTGCTGTCGACTATGTCAGTCGAGAAGTGCCGGTTGGTGTTCGGTATCTGTTTGAGCCAATCGGCCTGTGGAGCGAGAACACAACAAAGCAGTTCTATGCGCCTCGCGATGCTTCCGCCATTTCACATTCGATCGTCAATCTCCATGGCACCGCGGACTACTTTGAGGCGCCTTGCGAGACAGTGCCAACCGTCATGCGAAGGCTCGGCCATCAGCAGATCGATCTGCTCAAACTGGACATCGAGGGCGCGGAATATGATGTACTGGATGAGATGTTCAGGGCGGATGTCTATCCCGTCGTATTGTGCGTGGAATTTGACCAGCCTTGCGTGTTTTCGAAAACCCGGCAATTCGTGAATCGACTGCTGAGAGATTACGATCTCTATGCGAGGGAAGAGTGGAACTTCCATTTTGTCAGAAAGCAGGCATTCCGATTGTGATCGGCATCTCCTGGTCTGGTGAACATTCCGGATCAACGCCGTGTGCTCGTCGGAGTGGGGCAGCTTCGCAGCCGTTCCGGGGAATTGTGCCGGTGAAGCCAGTGCATGGTCAAAGCTAATGATTGGGTACGACTGGCGATGTCAGTGCTTCCTGGGTGTCAATACCATTTGGACCTGCACTGGCGAAGCCGGTGGCACGCAACCCATATCTTAAGCCTGGACAACGCACTACAGACTGCTATTCCATTCCGGTGACGCCAGGGAGGTCCATTGTGCCATGCCCAGCATCCGGTAAATCTGTTCGCGGGTGGTGAGTGTCGGGGCATTCTGAGTGATGCATGGAGCCGCGTGTGATTCAAGCAGTGTCAATGATCTTTTCAGCATAGTCAGATAAGACACGTACAGTCTGCTGCACGCCCGGAGCCGGTACCCGGAGTAGCATTTCACCGTGTGATCGGCATACACGCGCAGTCCGTGAGCGTGATACGCCACGGGGAACCAGTCCTGTGGCTTTCCTCTGCAGATACCTGCAATGTTCCACGGGCCGGTGATCGTGCTTGTTTCACGAAGGTAACCAACATGGGGCTTGATCTCAGCGGGAATGAAATCAAGATATTTTTGATCCGCAAATGTGGTGGGAGTGATTTCTGAATCACAGCGCGTGATGCATTTGTTTTGCCACCAATGCAAAAAACGATGTGCTTCGGAGGTATTCTTGACAGAGTACATCTGTCCGCAGACGCGTCCGAATTTTACTCCTCGACGATAGCGCCTGGAAAAATTGTG
>JBDOMX010000789.1:0-1720 GCA_039831615.1 Planctomycetaceae bacterium | reverse complement strand
CACCTTCTCAGCGCTGCACCGGTGGGCCCGGATCCAGTGGCGGGCCCGGTGGCAGTTCGGGCAGTGGGTCAGGTGGTGGCTCAGGAAGCGGTTCGGGCAGTGGCTCCGGTTCAGGAGGAAGTGGTTCTGGTGGCAGCGGATCGGGCTCTGGCGGGAGTGGTTCTGGCGGCAGCGGCTCCGGAGGCTCAGGATCAGGTTCCGGGGGTTCGGGATCCGGTTCCGGGAGTGGTTCCGGCTCAAGCCCATCTGGATCCAGTCCTTCGGGTTCGAGTCCCTCGGGCTCCAGCCCGTCATCCAGTTCTTCCTCATCCAGCTGCGGAAGTCTGTGCGACTGTCTGCGTCCTACGGGAACGGGGGAAGAGGGATGGAATGCATACGAGGACTGTTCGGGCGCGACTTCGAGCGTGGCAGACCTCATCGACGAGCCGGTCGACAGTTCGGACGACGAACAGTCATTTGTGCAGTCCAAGGCAACGGGTTCCGGACTGATTGAAGTGTATATGGGAGGCGTCGATACGTCCGGATGGACGACCATCACACGGGCCGTCCTGCGCATCCGTGGCCGACTGTACGACTTCTCAGGCTCTGCCGTCGACAAAAGCATCAGCTTTACCGTGAGGTATCTGACCTCAACAGAAAGTGTTCTTTTCACTTCGCCGTCCGCAGGTCAGTGCAGTAGCAGCGGCTGGAAAACTTACGAAGCAGAACTCGATGTACTGAACGACGACGCTGCGGCCTGGTCCGGGGTGATTCTGGATATGGACGGACGATCATCCAAGCAGGCGGCAGTCCAGGTCTCGGCGGTTGAAATCTGTCTTGAGGGAGAATGATGAAAACTCGAATCATTATGGTTTCATGGCTGCCGCTGAATCTGCCGGGGGCAGACCGCGTGGTGCAGAAAGCGATGGAATGCTGTGGAGCGATTCCCGGTGATCCGGGAATGCGGGAGGGCATGTTTCCGGATCTGGCCGTAGACGGCGATGGGAAGCTCTACATGTCCTGCGGTACTGGTTGTGATGCAGAATTCCGGCGGAAGGTGGAAACCTGGACCGATCTGCCTGACGGCGCCTTTTATGAGTTCCATGTGATCACACGCGATGACGTCAGCGCGCGGGATATTCAGGAACAGACGCTGCAACGTCACGGCCTGCGACTCATTGGATTGCGAGGTCTGATTGATGACTGCATGGCGGGCCGCTGGAAGCGGGGCGACCCGGACTACCGGCAGAAGCTGGAACGGCGTCAGGACGAACTGAACCGTCGGCGTCGGCAGGAACGCCAGCGACATAAAGGCTGGACGTGATGTGGCGACTGCAGCGATCTACCATTGGAACAGAACTCAAGAAACAGATCGAAGCGTTCGCCGGTCCGATCCAGTGTCGATCGTGCAGCGAAACTGTTGCCGCGTTGAATTACCTCACACCGGTCAAGGTGGAACACAAACGCGATGAACTGGCCGACACAATCATTCGACGCGGTGCCGATATTCTGCCTGGCTGGGCCCGCTTCGCGATGAAGCAGGCACCCTCCGTGACGCGGCGGCTAGTGCTGAGGTGGATTGACCGGGCCATCGTGCGCGGAGCAGCGCCGACGTTACCCATTGGTCGGCCGAGGCTCTGGGAACACAACTGGGCGGCAGTCGTCACCACGGCACCACGACGGGAGTCCACCCTGGCACGATGCATTGACTCGATGCGAGTCGCCGGCTGGGAGCCGGTGG
>JBDOMX010000044.1:0-1721 GCA_039831615.1 Planctomycetaceae bacterium | reverse complement strand
TGTTCACGATGCTGAACCGTAATGGGACGAACTTGAAGGATTTGAGGGACGCCATCCTGAGTTACAGCGTATTCGATATCAAGCGAATCGTGGCCAACAAGCTCTTCAAGCTCACGAGCCGCTTCGGGCACGTGATGAAGGTCGAGCGGCAAATCGCGACGAAGGTTGGCGTCGCGGTGAAGGAAAACCGTTCGCAATTCTGTTCCCTCGCCCGATGTCACGGAGTCCGTACTTCCCGTTTCCGAGTCAAAATTGATCACCACATATGGCGCTCCCATCGTCGGGGTTCGAGTCATTAAGACACCGCTCAATCGGACGTCCTCGAGCATGGCTTGGACAAGCACCTGATCGTCGGGCTGTGGGTCGCCAAATGAATCGAAGACGGCCGTGACCGCATTTTCAATTTGTTGCGGAGAATCGCCGGCAATGTTAAGTAGACTTGTGTAGGCGCCGGCCGAGGACTCGAACCAAGTGTCTTCACTGCGAGCACTGCTTCGCACGATGACATCTTGACTACCGAAGGTATGGCGGATCCGTGCGATAACAGTTCCTTGGTTGTGGGTCCACTCCTCTAGGGTGAACGAAACCTGTTCATTGATTTGCCCTCGCCGTAACATGGGCTGTAGTCGGTCAAGCGATTCGGCTTTGGTGCCGAGTACGAACCGAGCCAAGTCCTGTGGTGCGTTTAGCTCAGCCCAATCACCCTTGATGTCGACAAACTCGGACGTGAAGCCTCCTTTTAGAAGTTCCATAATAATGGTCGGAAGTCCGGCCTTTTCAGACACACTGCCAGACTTGACAATCTGCCGAAGGTGGCTTGCCGCTGCGGCAGAGAGGCGAAGCAAGCCAACGAATTCTGCGCTCGCTTGACCAATAGGGATGTCCTTTCCGATTTCACAGAGTCGGCCATGTGAAATTCGGACTTTCTCGGCCTGTTGCAGCTCACCGGAACTGCGCCCCTCGTAACGGCGTTCCCAAAGCGTATCAACAGCCAGGACGACTTCAGCCTGCGTTTCCCGAAGGCGGTTTACCGACTCGGGTCGAAACAGAACGTCGGAATAGCAAATAAAAGTCTCTTTCCCGGATGCGAGCGCAGCAAGAGAGAGAGATTTGGCAGGCCCGGTTGATGCCCAATCCGGGTTAAAGAAGAATCGAATATCGGGGTATTGCTCCTCAATCAAGTCGGCCATGTAGCCGCCGACAAAAGAAACAGCAACCCCCTCAATGTCCGAAAATGCCTCCAGTTGCCAATCAAGCACACGACGCTGCTGGCTCACCGGAACCATAGCCGCGGGCAGCTCGCCCTTAATGTTCCGTCCGGCACCCAGAATGACTAGGCGAGAGTTCTCTTGGATCGATCCAGACATATTGTGCATTGAGAAGAAGTCGTATGTGGGTTTTACTCACAAGCCTAGGTTACTCTCGCCATTCGGGGTGTTGTGAGAGGGGGCCGATATGACGACAGCCCTACGGCGTTGCATCTGATCCGGTCAGCAAATCGATCAAGGATTGTATTTTGTCGGTTCGAGCAGCGTTTGCAGGGGTCTTGAACAACTGTTCCAGAATAACCCCGAGTCTTGCTGCATTCACCTCAGAACCGTCAACGATACCCTCCCGTTGATTCGGGAATTTCATGATTAACGGAACTCTGCGATCTGCACGATCATCAGGACGATAGCGATGATCCGGATCCGCCCTCCAACCATGATCGGAAGTGAGGA
>JBDOMX010000834.1:1574-7144 GCA_039831615.1 Planctomycetaceae bacterium | reverse complement strand
CCGCAGCTCTCAGCTCGAAGAAATGACGAACCATGCCGCAGAAACATTCTCGACGAAGCACCGACGATTTCGCATCGCCGACCGAGCTCCGCTGCGCAATTTCCATCCCAAAAACAAACTCAGTGGGTCGCTTGTTCAGGGTCTAGAATTCCCCAGACTTACCCGACAGGGCGAAACAGGATCGATCTTCTCGACGAGAGGCCACTCGGCAAAATCGACCGGTTCGCCGGTACACGTCGTCAGTCAGCGACACGCGAACCGCCAATCCTGCCGCTTGCGCGTTGCCGAACACGGCCACAGCCGCACGCTTCCGTCACGTATCATGGTCAAACTCCGGTTTTCCGGAGGCTCCATTTGTTGCGCCCGATTCGTTATCGTGACGCATCACCGATGCGGAGATTGTCCGCCCGTGTCGACCATTTGAGTCATGGTGAATACAGCATCGTGCAGTGATGGCTCCCATGAGCCACAGCCGACTCTGATCAGCAACGAAGAAAGTGTCATGTCACGCATCGAACCGATCCTTCGACCACTTGTGGAAACCGACCGACACGCGGTTGGTGAACTGATCTTTGCTTCCATCAACGTCTGGTATGCCAGGCATGGCTGCCCTGCGATCTTTACGTGTCAGCCACAGGATGTAGAGATCTTCTTTGAGACCTACAATGATCTTACACCTGGCTGCTCAGTCGCGGCCGAACATCCGGAAACGGGCGTGCTGATGGCATCGTGTTTCTATCATCCTCGTGAATCACATGTCAGCCTGGGAATCATGACGGTCAGTCCGAACCATTTTGGTCTGGGCCTGGGCGCACAACTGCTGCAGCACATCATTGATTACACCGACACGAACGGGTTCACGGCGCTTCGACTCACGCAGAGTGCAATCAACGTGGATTCGTTTTCATTGTATAACAAGTATGGTTTTGTTCCTCGGTACAGCTATCAGGATATGATTTTCAGCGTTCCGGAAAAAGGGCTCAATCTGACACATCCAGACCGTGATCGTGTTCGGCCCGCCACACTCAACGATGTTGACGCCATGGCGGCGGTTGAGCAGGAGGTCAGTGGCATCCATCGCGAACAGGATTACCGCTACTGCATCGAGAACGCGCGCAGCCTGTGGAGGGTGAGCGTCATTGAATCACCACGTGGTGACATCGACGGGTTCCTGATCTCGTCGCGGCATCCGGCTTCCAACATGCTGGGTCCGGGTGTCACGCGCACGGAAAACGACGCGGCCGCACTGATTGCGGTGGAACTCGATCATTTCAAAGGAGGAATGCCGGTCGCTGTCATACCTATGGAAAAGACAGCGCTGGTGCGACAGATGTACGATTGGGGCGCTCGCAATTGCGAAATGCATTTCTGTCAGGTGCGAGGAGACTATCAGCCGTTCAACGGAGTCAATCTTCCGGCGTTCCTTCCGGAAACTGCGTGATCGCGTCGCGCTCGTGAATCGGCATGACGAGACCCGCAGCCTGCGATTCGGGTGCATGGTGAGGACTCCACTGCAAATCCCGGAAGCACCATCCGTTCCTGCTAATCGCCTGACTCAGCGTAAGCGGATTGGCAGATCTTCTTCAGGGCGGACTGTCACGCTGTGATTCAGACGCCGCACGCGACGCAGCGCGGTCTTCAGAATATCACCGGCCGCCGGCGCGGCCACGGATCCGCCGTAGTGCCCTCCAGGTTCGGTCGGCTCATCAACCAGCACCAGGACCAAAACCTCCGGAGCCTCGGCGGGAGCTCCGCAGACAAATGAACAGATGTGACGAGAATTGGAATAGCGGCCGGTTTCCTGATCCACTTTCTGTGCCGTCCCTGTCTTACCAAAGATGCTCATCGAACTCGTACGGACGGCCGTCCCGGTCCCTCGTTCGACGACCTGCTTCATCGGATGCTGAACGATCCAGTCGGCGATTTGCCGATTCAGAACGCTTGATTCTACCGGCGCCGTGGCCCGTACAGTTTCCACAGCCGCCAACGGTGCAGACGACAGTCGATCGGCGGATGCCAGCAACAGATGAGGTCTCACCAGTTGCCCGCCGTTCGCGAGCACCGCATGGGCGGTAATCAATTGCAGCGGTGTCACAGCCAGCTCCTGCCCCATAGGTATCGATCCGAGGGAATACTGATCCCAGTCGGATCGACGTCGAAGCAGGCCCGGGACTTCACCGGGTAACTCGATCCCTGTGCGGCGGCCAAAACCGAACGCAACTGTACATTCATAGAGTTTCTGGAGGCCGATGCGCTCAGCGATTCGCGCCATGCCAATATTGCTCGATTTCACCAGTACGTCTTCGACGGACAACACCGTATATGGATGATGATCGTGTAGAATACGTTCGCCCATACGGTATGCACCGTTGAAGCACTGAATCCTGTCCGATGAATCAAGAGCCTGCTGGAGCATGGCCCATCCGACAACAAACGGCTTGAATGTCGATCCCGGTTCGAAGACCGCGGACACTGCAAGATTGCGCCACGCATCGTCACGGACTTCGGCCGGCCGATTCGGATCGAACGCCGGTCGAGACGCCATCGCCAGGATCTCACCACTCTGAGGTTCCATCACCACTGCGCACGCACCGACAGGCTTCCAGCGGTGCATGACATCGTCCAGCTGCTGTTCCACCGCAAGCTGGGTCAGCAGGTCGATCGTGCAGATTACGGAACGTCCGTGAACGGGTGTTTGCGATTCCGTTGCTTCAACTTCCATCACGACACCGCGGGCATCCCGGGTCATGACACGGCAGCCATCACTGCCTCGGATCATGTCGTTCAGGCTTTGCTCCAGCCCGCCATGGCCGAGGTTGTCGATATCACGCATTCCCAGCACATGAGATGCCGCGCCTCCCTGGGGATACTGACGAAGATACTCACGGCGAAATCCCCAGGTATCGTCCGGCAGCGAGAGATCGCGAAATGCGTCGGCGACATCATCTGCAACGCGACGACGGATCCAGATAAAATGCTTATCGTGAAACTTTCGGATCCTGTCGAGCAGTTGATCGGCATCGATCCCGGTGGCAGCGGCCGCCTGCCAGGCGAATTGACGTGCGTCGTCAATGCGCGACGGCACGGCAAAGATGCTTCTGCGACTGACGGTCATGGCCAGAACGTGGCCGTTCCGATCAACAATTTCACCTGGCCGCGCGATCAGTTTCTCTGTGAACGTGCTCTGCCGATCGACCGTGGCGTGCATGGACTCGCGCTGGGCACCCTGCAGATGAATCAGGCGACCGATCAGCACGATCCAGCTGCACAGAACGGCAGCGGTGACCACACCCAAACGCCACCTGGCTGGTGGCACTGCTGACGCTGCAATGTGCACCGAGGCCTCCGTCTGCTCGGATATCATCGGCGAATCACTCCGTCCGGACGGACCGGCCGCTCCCATCTCAGAAGCGGGAGCCGTGCGGGTGCTGTGGAACGATGTCCGGACTGCGGTCGTGTTGTCGGTTTTCCAGAGGACGAGGATGGCGATTGTCCTGCTGCGGACTCAGCAAGAAAATGTGACGGGGCGGACAACTGCTGAATATCGAGGCGCAGCTGGGCGTGCAGCTCGAGCAACTCGTCCATTTGGTAGTACTGGCGGCTGACCGATCTGCGAAGTGTGAGCGACTGTTTCTCAAGACCGACCTGAATCATGGAAATAGCGACGACGAGCATCAAAGCAGCAGCGAATCGAAAAAACATGAGAGTGCACTCCGCAATCTGGCGTCCTGACGGAACGCGGACGGGCAAATGTGCGACTGGACGGAATGCGCGGACCGGACGTTGCCATCGAGTGCGCACAGAAACGCCCCACCAGAAATGTCGGTGAGGCGTTCTCGTAGCTTATCTATCGGCGCGATCCGGTTCAGGGCGCCATGTGAACATCCGTGGCGTCGTCCGGAAGGATGATGACCGTACCAGGTTTCAGCCTGTTTGGATTAGTTAACACAGTGCGATTAAGCCGATAGATCTGGATCCAGCGACTCGAACGACCAAGGTGCTTCTGCGCGATCTGAGACAACGTGTCGCGTTCACCAATTCGATATGCCGCCGTTCCATTAGACTTTACGAAGTATCCGCTCGGTTTGCGTTCGCGCGGGGCGGAGTTGCGAAACAGTTTAGGATATTTCTGTTCGAGCACTTCAGCCGTCGGCAGCAACACTTTCATACCCGGCCTCAGCTTTTTCGGATCACGAATGCGGCTGTGATTGTACAATGCCAGTGCTGAAAAATAACGTGTCGTGCCGTAGCTCCGACGGGAGATTTTCCAGTAGTTGTCACCTGGCTGCACTTCGCACACCTCACACGGTTCGGATTCCGCGGACGCTGTAATCACCCGGTTTTCGTACGCAAAACCAGGCACACTGAACTTCCCGTCGTCGCGCGAAATCGTGGACGGAGTGAGCTGCTGATCCTGTCCCGGTGTCACAGGGCGCAACACATGACTCTCTTCCGGGCCGGCATCCTGCAGCACCAGGTCATCGTCAGCAGTCAGGACCGGATCGACCTCTGACCGCTCGTCGTCGACCGGGACCGGGACTGAGTGAACAAAAAGCGGTGCCTCGGAGACGGTCCTGTCAGCCAGGTCGTCAGTTTGGCTCTGAGTGTCATTGTCAGGGATGGCAATTTCGAATCCGAAATCATCGTCGCTGGCAGTGTGTTCTTCGGCCTCGTCATCCGACGGTGAGTCGAATGATGCCTCGGTCTGCGCAAAGGAAAAACCGTCATCGTCGGCACCGGTGATGAGATTTTCAGCATCATTCGGCTCGAGTGCATCGACATCGAACGGCATCTCCTGTTCGACCTCCGACGGAGGGACGGTCTCGACGACCGATGTTGCGTCATCATTCAACGTCGACGTCGACCAGTCTCGTTCGTCAACTGAATCGGCTGCCGAGCCGCCGTCATCTTCTGCAACCGAAAACAGATTGCCTGTCTCAGCTGGTTCCGGCGAGAAGAACGAATCCACCTGCTCGTCCCTCGCACGGTCGCCAGCAAACTCGGAGACGACATGTTCTGAGTCTTCGGTGGTGTCCAAATCAGTACGGTCAACAGGAGTCGAACCGTGTGACTGTCCGGTCGTATTTAACTGGCCTCTTTCTTCGACCACAGCGACTTCGCCAAATCCCTCAGATTGTTCGGCATGGATTTGGTCGGGAGTATTTGAATCAAAGGAACGACTGCTGACATCGCCGCGGAATGCAAATGAATCGGCTGTTTCTTCCCGATCATCCAAAGCCGCCAGATCGAGGGGTTCAGTCTGAGTTTCCTGCGTCAGTTCGCCCACCATCGATTCTTCAAACCGATTCCCGGCGTCCAGCGCGATGGATGGTTCGTGTGATGGCAGATCCGTCCGTTCCGGTTCCTCAGTGGAAGCGTTGTCGAAACTGAATTCCGTAATCTCGCGATCGAAGTCAGCCATACTGCCTTTGTTCAGTTTCTCCGTTGCCTCGGATTGCCGGTCGAAGTCGTTGCGGATCAGGGGATTCACAGTGCCGCCGGGAGCGCCGTCAGACAGGACGACGGATGTGGAGTCTGGAGTTTTTTTACCTTCCACGGCCGCGAGTTCT
>JBDOMX010000834.1:0-1564 GCA_039831615.1 Planctomycetaceae bacterium | reverse complement strand
GTTCTTGCTGGCGCAGGTCAACATTCCGGTACACGAGGAAGCCGAAGGCCCCCACGAGGATCATGATGATGAACATGCCCAGCCTGGCTTCGATAGCCATCCCGCCTTTGCGAGGCTCGTAGCCCCAGTCATCACTGGCGACTGCTACGGGCTTGTCCATCTGGCCGCTCGAAGTTTCGCCGATCGGCTGCGTGGATTGATTCGAACTTCGGCCGGTGACGGGCGAAGCGGAGTTTTCGTCAGAACGTGCCATCCCTGGTGTCCTTTGAATCCGGATTTCACAATCCGATCTTCCAGTGAGTGAAACGTGATGATGACCGCCAGGCCATCCTGTTTCAGGACCGTCGGCAACACCCTGGAAATCATGTGTTCCAGATGCTGCAACTCTTCATTGACTGCGATTCGAAACGCCTGAAAAACTCGGGTCGTTGATTTGCGACGGGTGTCTGAGGACCGAACCGCCCGGTGCACGACTTCGGCCAGCTGTTCTGCCGATCGAATCGGCTTCGTGCGTTGGTGTTGCTGCAGAGCGTTCGCAATGCGTTCGGCCTGCGGCTCCTCTCCAAACTCAGCAATAACCCGCGCCAGTTCGTCTCGAGAACTTGAACGAAGAAAGTCTGCGGCTGACTGCCCCCGCGAAATATCAAATCGCATGTCCAGATCACCGCCAGCGTCGAATCCGAATCCCCGATTCCGATCGCTCAATTGATCGGATGAAAGACCTAAATCCAGCAGGACACGATCGACACAAGGCACTCCGACGCGCTGCAATTCGTTGGCGGCCGCCGAATACGGTGCATGGATAAGAGTCACGTTGGATCCCTGCAGACGCACCGCCGCGTGCTCCAGCATCATCGGGTCACGATCAAATCCGACCAACCGCCCGTTGTCACCAACCCGCTTCAGTATTTCCGCACTGTGGCCACCGGCACCGACTGTTCCGTCCATCACGGTCAGACCGGCCTCTAGTTCCAGCTGCTGGACGACTTCGCGCAGCATCACCGGTTTATGTACAGAGGATGACATGAAGAAGCTGACCACAGATGTGACGATTCCGGACGAAGCCCTGAACCAAACCTGCGGCGACAATTGAGGAAAGTTGAGAGAGGAAGGGTCGATTGCGAGGGCAATCGGAGTGTTGGCACTGGAGAGATGCGCCAAAAGAGGAGATTGATCCTAGGTAACAGCCGAACCTGCGCGAAGACCAATCGGCAGAAGATACGTCCAGTCGTTCGCTTCTTCCCGCATCCGTGCGGATCGACGAAGCGAACGACTGTAGGCTTCCAGTGGAAACCGTATCTCCGACGGACACGTCCGTGCGTCCGCCGGTGAAACCGCGAAGCCCGGTAAAGCTTGCGGAAGCGCTTCAATGCCAGTTCCCTGTCAGAAACCGGCGACTGTTCTGATTAACAAAGACTCACAAAGGTGCATCATCCGCGATGCCGGTGGAACGGGGCAGATCGAGAGCTTCTGAAGTCAATTCGTCGAACTGCGGCAGATTCTGCTCCATGTAGGAATTCCAGGTATCACGGTGCCAGATTTCGGCATGATCGTGCACTCCCAA
>JBDOMX010000452.1:0-7149 GCA_039831615.1 Planctomycetaceae bacterium | reverse complement strand
AAACGGCTTGATCCGGATCTTCGTCGAGAACGCGTCCGCTTTCACCGACGAGCTCCAGTGCTCTGCGAATCACTTCGCTGTTGTCAACAGTGATGTATGAAAACAGACTACTGCGGTGGACCAGCTGAGGATGTATTCGCCCGGTGATTCCATCGGAAGTGGTGACGTGCAGCAGCGGCCCGTCCTGGTCAATCAGATCAACGACCGTCATCTGTGGAAGCGTGGCGACGACATGACCGTCATCGCCCAAAAGGTAGCCGTGTTCACCCGTGACAACCGCAAATTCCGCGGCGGTTGCAGGTCGACAGGAACCAGGAATCAGCAAGAGTAGACCAATGGTCGCAGTCAGTTTCATGGGGATTGTCCTGCAGTACAGGCCGTCAGCGGTTTTCTGTACGATATCATTTGCTCGACGGCGAGTGTGTTCTATTTTCGGGGCCTCAACACGCGCACCCGGTGCGCGCCGCTATCCCCGATGAACACCAGACCCGTTTCGGGATCCAGCCCCACTCCGTGAAGTCTGGTCATCCGGCACTTCAAGGGATCACCGTCAGGCCCGTCGCCCTGCCTTCCTGTTCCGGCGATGAGCTGCAGAGTTGGTGGATCCGTACTGAGATCGATCGCTCGGAGCGTGTGGCTTTCGGTGTCTGCCAGATAAACCTGCTGTCGCGATTCATCGAAGACGATTCCTTTTGGTCCTGATAACGTGGCCCGCACAGCTGGACCTCCATTTCCAGTAAAGCCTTTCGATCCCGTTCCGGCAAGATGGCGAATGACCCCTGCATCACGATCGAACTTTACAATCTGATTTCCTTCACGAAGAGCCAGCCAGAGGTTGTTCTGTGAATCCACCGTCAGGGCGCGTGGGCCCTTGAGCGGAGTGTTGGGGGAAATTGCCGAACCATCGTCCGGTCCTGTCGTTTCACCTGTTCCGCAATATGTCGAGATGATTCCGGTCACCATATCAACGTGCCGGATTCGCTGGTTGCCGATGTCGCAAATGAACAGATTGCCTGTGACATCAAGAGCAATACTGTGAGGACGACTGAGAAGTGCCTGCACTGCGGGGCCTCCGTCACCACTGAAGCCCTGTTCACCCACTCCGGCCACTGTGGAAGTGACGCCGGTCTTTGCATCAACACGTCGGACAACGTTGTTCCTCATCTCCACGAAGAACATGTGGCCAGACTGATCGAAGCGGATTTCGTAGGGCTCGAACAACCTCGCCTCCGTCGCCGGTTTTCCGTCCCCCGAATATCCACTGACACCTCCCTTGCCGGCGACTGTGGTGATTGTACCTGTCCGCCGATCGATTTTTCGAATGACGTGATTGCCGGTGTCACACAGGTAGAGGTGCCCGTCCGGTCCGACCTCGACCCCGAATGGCTGGTTGATCTGCGCGACCGTGGCCGGCCCGCCGTCTCCTGAGAATCCCGGCTGGCCGGTTCCCGCGAACGTCACGATTTCCCATTCTTCTGCGCTGAGCGTGGACACCGTCAGCGCGAGCAGAATGGCTGGTGTTGACAAAAAGTTCATGAGTCTGCCAGTCGATTAATTTGTCATGAGCGGCATGGTGAGTGAAACTCGCTCCTGCTGCAGGACGACCAATTGCAGCAGCGCGTGTTTGATGGTCGTGACGCGTGCCGGATCGAGCCTCTGAAGCAGCGGCAGCGCCGTTTCCAATATGACGGGAACCTGCATGCGGCTCAATGACAAATGCTCCCCATCATCTTTCGAGCCTGTCATGTCACTCATGAGCAGTTCCATAAAATTCTTTGGCCGGGGCACGATACGGACATCATAGCCTGGCTCGAGCTCCGCTCGTTCGGCTGCGAGGGCAACTGCTTCGTTCAGCCCCCCGATTTTGTCCACGAGGCCGAGCTCCAGAGCCTGCTTCCCGCTGTACACACGGCCGCCGGCAATGTCGTCGATGGGCTTCGTGAGCCGATCACCACGGCTGCGTGTGACATGCCCCTTGAAAACCTCATACGTTTCCTCCATGTAACTGCGAATCGCCGTCCGTTCTGATTCAGAAAACACGGCCGCCGAACTCAACATCGCTGCATTTTTTCCGCGTTGAATCGGCGAGAATCTGATGCCCAGCTTGTCCCACATCGGAGTGGTGGCAAACTTGCCAACGACGACTCCGATTGAACCGGTGACAGTCGATGCTTCAGCGAAAACTGTGTCGGTTCCGCAGGCCACGTAATAGCCTCCGCTGGCAGCGACGTCTCCCATCGACACGATCAGAGGTTTCTTCGCGGCCACACGTTTGGCCGCATTCAGTATGACTTCACTGGCAACGGCAGATCCCCCCGGAGAATTGACTCGAAAGACGACTGCCTTGATGGCGTCATCTTCGGCTGCTCCATCCAATGCCTTGCGAATGTCGTCTGAGAAGGCGGCGGCATCGGCCAGAAACGGGTTGCTGCCACTTCTGCCTGGCATAATGGCGCCTTCCAGATACACGATCCCCACACCAGGTTTCTTACTCTTGCGGGCCTTCGCAGGCGCCAGCAGTTCGGCATAGAAATTCAGGATGCCGAATGGAGAGGAAAGATCGATTTGATTCGATGATTTCTTCCCATAGCGGCGGTCGAATTTCAATTTGTCACCGTAAAGTTTCCGCAGTCGTGTCTCAAATTCCTCTTGATGTTCGACAACGTCGATGATTCCTGCCTCGATGGCACGTTCGGCCGTGAAGACACCCGCGTCGACCCAATTCTGTGCCTGTTTCTTTTCTACACCACGACCATCGGCGATCGTCGATACCATGTTGTCCCAGATGCTGTCGAAAAGCCATTTTGACATTTCGGCCGATTCATCACTGGGCTCATGCCTCATGAACATCTCGCCGGCGCTCTTGTAGTTGCCGCAGGTGAAGTAGTCAGGAACGACTCCGATCTTGTCCAGCATTCCGCGCAGAAAAATCTGTTCGCCGTAAAGGCCGGTAATGAACATGTAGCCGGTCGGCACCATGCTGACTTCGCTGGCGTGGCTGATCAGTACCAATTCCTGAGTTGAGAACAGTTCCGTGTGAACATGAATCTTCTTCCCGGCACTTTTGACAGCCTCGAGCGAACGGACCAGCTCTTCCAGCTGCGCGCGTCCAATACTCACAGTTCCGAGCTGCAGCACCATCGCCGGAACATTGTCGTCGCCTTTGGCCTGCTCGAGACGTTTGAGCAGGCCGTGCAGCGATTGACTCGTTTCGCCACCAAAGGAAAACGGGAAATCTTCCGGCGCCGACTTTTCGGTGATGGTTCCGGAGAGGCGAATTACCGGAATCACCGTTCTGGTCCGCTTCCTGACGGCAGCGGACGGGGCGTCGCTTTTGCCTTCGTCAGCGCCGGTGGAACAGGCTGATGAGAGGAACAGGACCGTCAGCGTCAGAGATAGAATCAGTTTCATGGTTGCGCCTTGTCACGTGTGAATCGAATACTCTGGACGTTGCTGCGGTTTCAGTGTTCCCTCGGCCTGGTGACCTGAGGATGCGTCGTCTGTTTTCGCATCAAATACAGTTGCATTAAGGACTCGGTGGCTGTTCACAGCCTCGCAACGGTCTGCGTTTTTGCTGTGACAATGCCATGACTCCGGCATCGGCACCAGATGTTGTCTTTAAAAGTGTACGACTGCTGGAGACCGCCTGTTACATTGTCACCTGGATTCCGGGTCAATGCTCATCCAGTCCCAGCATACCGTGCGGACCATGAAATGTGTAGAACCGCCGCGCCTGCATGATGAAGTGACACTCGGACAACCCAGGTTCGGCCAGCCCCGAATCTGTTGACGAGTTGCTGGTGACAGCGACGGGGTTTAACGTAGGCTGCTGACGCCTCTTTGGTTCGAACAATTCAAAGGAATCACAATGCGGGCGATTTCCACAGCCGTCATTCTCGTTTTTGCTGCTCAGACTTCAGGTCAGCTGACCGAACTCACGCCAGACAATTGGGACGCTCAGGTCCCGGCCGGCAAAGAAGTCGATGCGATTTACGGTGATGTTGCCATCTCCAACGACCACGCACGCGGCATCGTGGCGGCGACGACTCCGGGCCGCAACTCGAACATGACCGTTCGCAATGTGAGCGGCTGCCTCATCGATTTTGTCACCCGCAGTCACGAGAGTGATCAGCTCAGCGCTTTCTTTCCCGGGCGTCGACGGTTTCCTCTTCGTCAAACCAGATCCGGAGAAAATGGCTCTGTCGTCGTGATCGCCACAGGCACCGGCGACCGGCCAGCGTACGAGACGAGATATCATATGGAGCCCGGACGTCCGGTCATCAACGTGACATCCACCTGGACCAACACCACCGGTGGCGAACTCATCATTCGACCGGAAGACGACCTGCGCATGGACGGTGGTAACGAAGACATCGTTCGAACGCCCGCGGGGGCCGAGAGCATGTTTTGGATTCACGATATCCACTGGCAGCAGGCCTATGCGATTCGCGCTCCAGGTTTTGAGCTGAAGATCGATGGCAATAACCGTGAAACCGTGCTGGAGTATCAGCCGCTGAATCGCGAATCCATCAAGGTTCAACCGGGAGAAATCTGGTCGTTCACGCGCCAGATCATTGTCGCCAGAGACCTGCCGGAAATCCGAGCCATCCACGACGAACTTGACGGAACACCCGTGCACCCCGTCGTCATTCGCCTGACGGATTCAACAGGGGAACCGATGACCGACGCACGGCTGACGTTTTCTTCCGGCGCCGAAACGCGCGGGACGTGTGTGACTGACAGCAACGGCGAAGCCTCGCTTCGATTGCCGCAGCGAGGCTGGAAGATCGTGGCGACTTCCGCCGGCGTTCCACTACCGGAATCGGGAGAATTGCAGGTGTCGGTCGCAGCAGGCGACAACAGGTTTGACATCCAGTCATCCGCCGACTGCGGCACAGTCGCTGCAACAGTCACCGACGGGCGCGGCCGGCCGATCCCGGCCAAAGTGGAGTTCATCGGCAGCGATGAGAAGCTGACTCCGGACTGGGGGCCGCCGTCCGGTGAGTCCTTTGTCCGAAACCTTGCCTACACGGAAGACGGTGAATTTGATGTCCGCTTACTGGCCGGCAACTACGACGTGATTGTGAGTCATGGTCCCGAATACGATGCCATGTTCACGACGGTGAATGTTGTCAAAGGGCGAACAACAAAACTTAACGCACGCATCAAACGGTCCGTGAAAACTCCGGGCTGGGTCAGCGCCGATTTTCACAGTCACAGCACTCCATCCGGTGACAATACGGGAAGTCAGTTCGGCCGGGTCCTCAACCTCGCGGCCGAGAACATCGAGTTTGCGCCATGTACGGAGCACAACCGAGTCAGTACCTACGATGCCCACATCAAACAGCTGGGTCTGGAATCGCATCTGGCCACAGTCTCCGGAATGGAACTGACCGGCAAGCCGTTACCGCTCAATCACCAAAACGTGTTTCCCATGATTTATCGGCCGCGGATTCAGGATGGCGGTGGACCGCAAACGGATACCAATCCGGAATCACAGATCGAACGATTGGCGGCGTGGGATGACGGCAGTGAAAAATTACTGCAGCAGAATCATCCGGACATCGGCTGGCTGTTTTATGATCGGGATGGCAATGGCGTTCCCGACGAGGGTTATGAGCGGGCCGTCAATATCATTGATGTGATGGAAATTCACCCGATCGATCGAATTCTCGACCTGCAGCGTTTCGATGTGCGCAACGGTAAAGCGTTCGGCAATCAAAGAATGCTCAATTGGTTTCAGCTGCTCAATCAGGGATTCCGCATCTACGGAGTGGTGAATACGGATGCTCACTACAACTATCACGGATCCGGCGGACTGCGAAACTGGATTCAGTCCACCACCGACAATCCGGCAGAAATTGATGCGCACGAAATGATGACAGCAGGCAAAGAAGGTCGGTTGATCATGTCGAATGGCCCCTTTCTCGAAGCCACATTCCAGGCAAGCGGTAGCCCGAAGGAATACGTCAGCGGTCAGGACATCTCGGCAAAGCGCGGCGAAGTCACTGTCGACGTGACGGTCCAGTGCCCGAACTGGATCGATATCGATACGGTGTTTGTGGTGATCAACGGTCGCGTGTCGAAAGAGCACGAATTCACGCGTGCAACTCACCCGAAGCATTTCAAAAACGGTAGCGTGAAATTTAAACGCAGGCTCACGGTACGACTGACAGAAGACAGTCACCTTGTGGTGGCGACCGGCCACAGTATTCAGCGGCTGGGTGACGTTCAGGGTCCTCAATGGGGAGCTCAGCATCCAGCTGCTCTCACCAACCCAGTGTTTGTTGACGTGGATGGAGACGGTTTCCGACCCAACAAAGACACTCTGGGATTCCCTTTGCCAGTCAAGTTTGAAGAGACTCAGCAGTAGGATCCACAGAGAAGGGATCACGCCAAAGCGCAAGGGCCACGTTCGTTATCATTCCTTGCAGCCTGGTGCGGCTGCGAACGACGATCATACAGCAGGAATTATGAGTCAGGAAAAAAGGCCCGCCCGCAAAAAATCATGGCGCCGCCGAATTGCTGCCATGCTGGTCATCGTGGGACCGATCTTCGCGATCTGTCTGGTCCGCATGGGCGTGATATCGAGGCAACCGGACGACCTGGGGCCGAACAACGGCCAATTGAGAGGTTGCCCGCCGTCTCCCAACTGCGTGTCCTCGCAATCGACGGATACCGAGCATTCCATCGAACCGCTCACGTTCGACGGAACCGCCGAAGACGCGCTCGTTCGTCTGCAGCGTGTCATCGAACAGATGCCGCGGTCGACGATCATCTCCACAGACGAATTGTATCTGCATGCGGAATTTGAAACCTGGCTTTTTCGTTTTGTCGACGACGTGGAGTTTCAAATTGACGCCGAAGCAAAACAGATTCAGGTTCGCTCCGCATCGCGTACAGGTTACTCCGACCTCGGAGCCAACCGATCGCGCGTGGAGGTCATGCGGGCCGCGTGGATCCAGGCCTCGGAGCGCTAAGGGCCCTGTGAAATTCTAGAGGTTAAGGGCTTCTCCGCGACAGCGTATGTCGCTGATTCGTGGCCGCGGTAGAAGTGCCAGAGCTCATGATCCCATTGGCCCCCGCGAGCCAGAGCCCATCACGACGTTTCGAAAACGGCTCTAACCCAAGTTCCCCAGCAAATCGCGG
>JBDOMX010000046.1:0-7151 GCA_039831615.1 Planctomycetaceae bacterium | reverse complement strand
TATAACGTCGTGCCGTGGACGTACCTGTCACCGGAGTTGCTCACGCGGATCATCGATGAGGTCCCGGGAGTCATCGGAGTGAAACAGAGCGCCGGTGATATGAAGCTGTTGGCCGATCTGCTGATCATGGCGGGCGACCGATCCCGCATCATGACGGCGGTTGATGCCCTGTTGTATCCTTCGTTCGCTCTCGGCGCGGTCGGCTCGATTGCGGCAATTCTCACCGCTGCTCCCACGCTGTGTGTGGAATTATGGAATGCCGTGCAGGCCGGGGATCACGGCAGGGGGCGCGAACTGCACGAGAGACTGCTGCCAATATGGAACGCGATGTATTCCGACAATCTCCCCGCCAATACACGTTTCTGCATGGAGTTACAGGGCCGGAACGGCGGCGTCCCCAGACCACCGATGCCGGCCACGGCGGACGTTCAAAAGGGACCGATTCGCGAAGCACTCGCCGCGGCGGGTCTTGTTGAACGTGTCGGCTGATCTTCCGAATTGGGTATTCTCACCATGGTTCACGAGAACAAATGAACTGCAGCAGGTCATCGCATCGCGCCGGAGTCTTTGAGTCCTCAGAGCTCCGTGCTTTTTAAATCCACCAAAACCTTCTTTCATTTGGGGAATCGCTGTGCCAACTTCCAAAACGTTGCTGCTGGTTCGGCATGCGAAATCATCGTGGGAAGATGCCGATCTGGACGACATTGATCGTCCATTGAACAAACGAGGTGTCAGAGATGCGCCGGAAATGGGCAGACGCCTGTCAGGGAGGTCGTTGATTCCCGACCTGATTGTGACGAGTCCGGCAGTGCGCGCCCTGATGACGGCCAGTGCCATTGCCAGGGAAGTCAGCGATACGGCCAGCGTCGTGATTGAGGAAGGCCTGTATGCTGCTGCTCCGCAGGATGTGCTGGACATCGTTGCCGACTTTGACGACGGATTCCAGACGGCGCTGGTCGTCGGCCATAATCCGACCATGACACAGCTTGCGAACAGCTTTTCCAGCGCACCGATTGAAAACGTTCCAACCTGTGGCATGTTGTTCCTGGAAGCGACGATGTGGTCTTCCGCGGGGGCGGCCAGGCTGCTGGACTTCGACTACCCAAAGAAAACGTAGCGCAGCCCAGGGTGAAAGAAACCGGATTCATCAGCGCGGGAATCCGTCACTGAATGCCAGCATGACTGCTCGCGCCGGCGATGCGCCACACGCCTCGCTCGCTGGCAGTCGTTCCATCACATGCTTCGTAAAACATCCGATACCGCGGCCCGGCGCCGTCTTCCTGCGGCAGCCGAATCACACACATTTCCGAACACTTGGCAGCATCCCAGCCGTCGGGGCCCGGTGAGAGAACAGGTTTCGAATCTTTTCGCCATGTCAGGCCGTCGTCGGAACTCGCTCGCAGGATGTACGCTCGGTTGGTCTGGCTGTATCCCGCATAGTACATCACATATCCGGTATTTTTCACGAACAGAATTTCAGGTGCGAACGCCACATGCGAGTCAAAGGGGCCGTCCGGTGTGAGTCGTACACCCGGCTCCCGACGAAACGTCAGGGCTTCGTGATCCGATATCGCGCTCATGATTCCGTGGCCGCGCTCCACGCAGTACAATCGGCACCGGCCATCCGCAAGAAAGACGATTCGAGGCGCTGTGAGATTGGAGCCGGGAAATTCGAGTCTGGCGCCCGATTCAGGTGTCCATTCGAGTCCCCCGTCAGACGAAACGGCGCTGCGGATCGAGTTCGATTCCGATTGTGGGCCAGCGCAACATTCATAGTACATCCGCAGGAGACTGCCATCGCCAACAGGAACGACTTCCGACGAGACAACTCGCAACGCTCCGGCATCAACTGATTGTGGTGACAGGCGCACTCCCGGTTCCGGATTCCACGTCTGACCATCAGCCGAGTACGCGCTCAGGATGCGTGTCCTCGAGTGATCGTAGTCATTGGCCCCGGCGGGAAACCCGGGTTGCGGCAGAATCTGCGTGTAGTACATCCGATAGCCGCTGTCTGGCAAAGCAATCACGCGCGGACCAACGGCGCCGCAGATGCCGGTTCGCGGGGCGTGTGGCGACCATGTCGCTTCCGGTTGAGGATCGATGTCGGTATCTGGCGGCGCCTCGATGGCCACGGCAGCGTCTTTCCTCCAGGACACACCTGGATCCACCGTCACCGTCTGTACCAGCGGCGAGGCCGAACGCGATTGTGTCAGATCAATCAAGGGGCCATTCTCCTGTTGCTGGTTCACAGCGTCGTTCGAGGCGTTTCGAGTGGCGGCAGGCATTGTCCGCCCGGGATGCTGCTGATTCTCATCACCGTGTGGCAGTCGTCATTGGCGTTTGATATCGTCGCCGTGGATGGTAACCCCGAGTCGGAAAGACTCAATCGACTTTTTGAATCAGGCATTCATGGCTTACCTCGAAGATTTGTTCGCGCTGCAGGGCAAAGTTGCCCTGGTCACTGGCGCGACGCGCGGGTTGGGACGGGCGATGGCTGAAGCCCTGTTGCGAGCCGGCGCGACGGTGGTGCTGAACGGTTCAAATCACGTGCGGCTCACCGAGACCAAAGAGCAGTTCGAGGAGGAAGGTCTGCCGGTCGTCGAGTTTGCCTGCGATCTGTCCGACAGTGAGCAGGTCAGGCAGCTGGCGGATTTTGTCCTGCGCGAACAACCCCGTATCGACGTGCTCGTCAACAACGCTGGCGTGACGTTTCCGCACGATCTGTTGGCTTACCCTGATGATGCCTGGCGAAAGACCTTTCAGGTCAATCTGGACGCACCGTTTCAGCTGGCGCGCCGACTTGCGCCGCAGATGAAGGAACAGGGGGGCGGTTCGATCATCAACATCACCAGCATCGGGGCCGAACTGGGATTTCCCAACAATCCGGCGTACGGTGCGGCAAAGGGAGCGCTCAAACAGCTCACCAAATCAATGGCGTTCGATCTGGGGCCCTTTGGTATTCGAGTGAATAATCTCGGTCCCGGCTACTTTCATACCGATATGGCCAACCTGAGCTACTCTGATCCCGAACGCCGCGAGGCCCGCGCCCGCAGCACGTTTCTGGGAAGGTGGGGCGAGCCGGAGGATCTTGCCGGGGCGGTCATTTTTCTGGCGTCAGACGCTTCGCGTTACATGACAGGGCAGGATCTCTACATCGATGGCGGCTGGCTGGCGAAGGGGCTCTAATGGTCCTGTCAGTCACGTCACTTGACCCGGTTGAGACCGCGCCGGTGGAAACGCGGTGGCGACGGATCGTGACACCGATTCCTGTGCCGCATTCGGTACCGCTGATCGACCGGCTGCGACGTGCCGAACCGGAGTCGATGTCCGGTTTGCCTCCTCTGCTGTGGCATGAAGCAGACGGTTTTCTGGTCCGCGATCCGTATGGCAACCAATGGATCGATTTGACCAGTGGAATCGTGCTGGCTAATGCCGGACATGCCCATCCGCGCATCGTGGCAGCGATCCGCAAGGCTGCCGAAAAAAAACTGCTCGCCACATATGCGTTTCCCTCGGAAACCCGTCTGAGGCTCCTGGAGAAGCTGGTGGCTCTGTCACCAATCCCCGATGCAAAGGCAATTCTCTACTCGTCAGGAACCGAGGCCACGGAATGTGCGCTGATGCTGATGCGACGACATGGTCAGCAGCTTCGCCCCGACAAAGTTGGCATCCTGAGTCTTGCCGGGAATTATCACGGACGCACCCTGGCCGCACAGTTTTCCAGTGGCACACCGCAGCCAACGGACTGGATCGACCGAGAGCGTGTGCATCACTTTCAGGTTCCCGCGCCCAGCTGTCTCGACTGTCCGTGGGGACGAGCGGGTTACGAGCAGTGCGGTGAGGAATGCTTCCATGCCGGCCTCAAAACACTTGTTGCACAGGGAGTCGACCTTGATCGAATCGCGGGCATTATTCTTGAGCCCGTTCCCGGCTGGTCAACACTTCCGATTCCGTCCGACTTCGCAGCTGCGGCTTCCGCATGGGCAAAGCAGCACGACTGTCTGCTGGCCTTCGACGAGGTCCAGTGCGGCTGCGGACGCACCGGAAGATTCTTCGGTGGCGAGTATTCCGGCGTGACACCGGACATGATCGTGCTGGGGAAAGGGCTGTCGTCGAGTCTTCCGGTTTCGGCCGTGATCGGCCCTCGCGATGTGATGGACCTGCCGTTGCCGGGAGAAATGTCGAGCAGTCATGGCGGCAACCCGGTCTGTGCGGCCGCCGCTCTGGCGAACCTGCAGGTTCTTGATGACGAACGACTCATCGACGCTTCCGTCCGCACCGGTGCCGTTGTTCTGGAACGGTTACGCTCGCTGGAAGTCGAATTTCCCGAGCAGGTTCGGGCAGTCCAGGGCGTTGGTCTGTTCCTGTCGATCCATCTTTGCCAGCCGGGCACCAACATCCCGGACGTGCCGATGGCAGATGCAGTTGCCCAGGAAGCCGTGCGTCGTGGAGTGCTGATGTTTACGACGGGCCGCGGTTATTTGAAGTTCACCCCACCGCTCTGCATCGACGTCGATGCCGCCACGGAGGCCGCAGACGTGATCCGCGACTGTCTCCGTGAATTATGTACTGCTGCGTAACAGGGAAATCAACATGAAGCGAGTGATTGTCGGCGGTATCAGCCACGAGACGAGCACCTTTACGCCCATCGCCACAACACGCCAAAGTTACGAGGAACGTTTTTTGTTGCGCGGTGGAGAGATCCTGAAAGTCATGCAGGGAACGAACACGACGATCGGTGGCTTCATCGATGGTGCGAAACGACATAGTTTCGAGCTGATTCCAACCCTGCTGGCGGAAGCCCATACGAGCGCGCCGACCCCGCGGCCAGCGTTTGACGATCTCGTCGACGAACTGCTGGACGGCATCGAGAATGCCGGCCCGGTGGCTGGAATACTGCTCGAACTGCATGGTTCGATGTGTGCCGGTGATCTGGATGGTCCTGATGCCGTCCCGGATGCCGAAGGTCACATTCTCACCAGGGTGAGGGAAATCACAGGGCCGGATGTGCCAATTCTTGCGGAGTTGGATATCCACTCGAATGTCACACCGTTGATGGTGGAAATGGCGGATGTGTTGATTGGACGGCGGTCGTATCCTGAAATTGACATGGCTGAACGGGCTCGTGACTGCGCCGACGTGCTGGCGCGAATCTGGAACGAAGGATTGCGGCCAACCATGGCACTGCACCAGATCCCGATGGTCTGGGGCATGAACCAGGTGACGGCTCATTCGCCCATGAAGGAAGCGATTGCGGAATTGCATCGCATCGAGGCACAGCCTGGTGTCGTGTGCGGATCGATTGCGACCTGCTATTTCCTCGCTGATGTCCCGGACATGGGCGCGTCGGTTTATGTCGTGACGGATAACAATCCGGCTGCCGCGCAGCAGTACGCGGATGAGCTGGGACAATGGTGCTACGAACGACGCGCGGACTGGCATTTTGACATGCCAACGACAAGCGAGGCGCTCGCTGAGTCCCAGGCTGCGGGATGCTTTCCCGTCATCTTCGCTGACATGCGTGATAACACCGGCGGCGGATCACCGGGAGACAGCACCGGAACATTGCGGGCATTCGTCGAAGCTGGCGTACGCGACGCCTGCGTTCTCAATATCACAGATCCGGAAGCTGCTCAGCAATGCCACGCAGCCGGTGCGGGAGCCACTTTGACTTTAGATATCGGAGGGAAGTCGTCGCCGCTGCAGGGCGCGCCAGTACCGATGACCGCCCGTGTCATCGCCGTGTCCGACGGAAAATTTAAATACGATGGTCCTATGTTCGCGGGACTGGAGAGCGACCTTGGGCTGTCCGCTCACATTGAGCAGGACGGTATTCACGTGCTGCTGACGACGCATCGCGAACAGCCGTTCGACACCGCCTTTGCCCGGACGTTGCAACTCGACCCGCGGCAAATGCGTTACATCGGCGTCAAATCTGCCGCCCACTTCCGCGCGGGCTTCGAAGCCTGGGCCGGTGCCATTTATGTCGTCTCCGAACCAGGCGTGCACAATCTGGGCCATCTACCATTCAGGCGGCTGAATCGAAACCTCTATCCATTTGATGAGGAGCAGGAGTCCGGAGATTCGACGTCGAGTAGTCGAACAATCGGTGTTCAGCAGGAAACGTCTGATTGAGGACCGACCGTCGGTCAACACATCCACCCTACGTTCATTTCGAGGCCATCCATGATGTCTGAACAGCCAACCTCACGCCGGCAGTTCCTGAGACAATCAGCAACGGCGACATCGGCTGCAGCTGTTGTTTTGAATTTACACAATGAGCAGGCTTCGGCGAAGGTCGCGGAAGTCGATCGTTCGATCACCGTCAAAACGCCGCCGTCCGTCCGGCAGATCGATGTTCTTTTCGACTCGGAGAATTACATCGCCTTTCCACACGTCGAACGACTTGACGGTGACGAATTGCTGATGGCATTTCGCCAGGCACCCAGTCAGGATCGAGTCCGCCACACTCATCCTCGCAGCGTGATTACGGTGATTCGATCCTACGATCTGGGTGAAACCTGGGACATCGAGAATGCCGGTCAACTTGCCGCAGGAGGCGGCCAGGAATTTGCTCCCATCTACCTTGGCGACGGAGTTGTTGGCGGACTGCTGGCCATGCACGAAGTGGTCCCGGTCAGGGAAAGTTCGCGCACGTCCATTCCGCACGTGCACGAACACGAGTACCCGTTCCGCAACGTCGGGGGGTTCTGGTGCTGGAGTAACAACTCCGGTCTCACCTGGTCGCTGCACCACAACGTGCTGTTCGCGCCGAAACTGCAAACCTGCTCGACTGCCATCAAACTGTCCACAGGAACATTGCTGGCTCCCTGCTATGGCAGTGTCGACGAAGGGATAACGGGCGTGTCATCCAACGTCGTTTATCGATCCCATGACAACGGCCGGAGCTGGTCAGGTCCGAGTGTCATGGCTCAGGGAGCCAGGAGCACGCGAGACTACTACGAGCCGGTCGTCCTTGAATCAGGGCACGGACATTTGCTGGCGATGCATCGGGTTGGTCGATGCCAGGATGGAAGGAACGGTTTGATCTGGCAAAACGAATCTCGCGACGGTGGGAAAACCTGGACGAGTCCCGTTGAGACGAACATTACTTCCGGAGCGTGCCCACGGCTGCTGAAACTTTCCGATGG
>JBDOMX010000194.1:0-1725 GCA_039831615.1 Planctomycetaceae bacterium | reverse complement strand
CCGACCGGCTTGTGGTGCTGGTTCTTGCGGACCGCTGAGTGCGGGTGCAACCGGAGGCAGGCGAAACTGCCATTGCCAGAGCAAGCCGGCCGCCACGATCAACGGGACCAGACCAACAAACATTTTGCGCATCGGGGAGTCCTTTCCCTGCAGTCCCTGCCGCTGGCCGGGTGCGATGAACGCTGCAAATCTGAGTGGTCCAGACGGACAACAACAGCATCCGATGCATCCGTCACATCAGACGCAAGCAGCATAAGCCAGAGCACGGCAGCCGTCCAGATCGATCGCTCGCCGCCCCAACCAGCGTGTGAATGGCGCCGATTTCACCAGGAACATCAAGCCAATCCGTACACCGCCGGATCGAAACTGCGCAACCGCGACTCGGCAGCCACCCTCAGCTTGTTGACCACAAAGTGTTTATGATTGGCCACCGTCTGTTCCGAAATATCCAGCCGTCGAGCAACATTCTTGTTGGACCATCCCAGAACAAACAACAACTCCATGCATTCCAATCGTTCCCATTCGCTCCGGTCACGCCACTCCGTGATGAATTCTCGAAGACACGCTCCCAGAACCGCTTGCTCGGCCACGCGCTGCTCGACGCTGCGCGCCAGACTTGATGCGCGACGCCCGTCTCCCTCTGGTTCCGCGCCGCCAGAACTTGATCGCGGCAGCGAGAGAGGTACTGTCGGCCGTCGCCCCGTCCGACGGAGTACATCGGTCAATTTGTGAGCGGCAATGGAAAACAGGTAGGACTCCAATGGAGTGCGGTCATCGTAGTTCGGCAGGCTGACCAGGAAGCCCATAAAGGTCTCCTGCACAACGTCTTCGCTGGTTGCAGAATTGTTCAACCGGCTCTTGACGAATGCGAACAAGCGACCTTCAAAACGGCGAATGCAGTCCTGCCACGCATCCGCGTCACCGGATCGGATGCGGCCCACCAGCAACACATCTGCGGCGTCGGCAACCATGGCGTTCCATCATGTCCATTGATCGGGCTCAGTGATGCGTCACACAACACGACGACCAAGCCCGCTGAGTGACCCATGTCGTCTCGGATCCCCCCATGTCGTCTCGGACACCATTGTGTCGCAGTCGGACCGGAAAGTCGATGCGACGCACGCCTCCAGGCCTGGAAACTCCTTGTATCGCAAGCCGCAACCACTAAACCAGACTCAACCCACACACCGCCACGGCGCCAGCCAGCCCTACGGCGCCGGTACAGGCAAGCTTCACGCGATTGGCCATGCCACCTGACACCGACACGTTCGACCTCAGACAGACGGCGGCTGAACCAAAACAGACGGTCAGGAACGCGGCAATGATCCCCATTCCGGCCACACGCCTGCGGACGAGTTCATTTTGCCACGCCACGTTCAACTCATCACGGACACGGGGAGACCGTTCGATCTGCAGATGCATGATGTGCATCTCAGCCTGTCCAACCGCTCCCAGATCGGTCTGGTATTGCTCAGCATGCCTCCGCCGCACCAACTGAACTTTCTTCAGAGTCTCGAGAGGAATCGACCAGGCGCGAGCCCGGTCGTCAAACTGAGCGAAATCTCGCTGAGCCTGCTCACGCACCATTCGCCAGGCCTCGGAGAGTGCCGCATCTCGTTCGAGTCGAGGGTCGCTGGAAACCACCGTTAGCGTACGGTCTTGCTCCTCGACTCGAGAAGTTTCGACCCACTCCGGTTTCGTGGATAGCCCATCGTCGACCTTACG
>JBDOMX010000851.1:0-1728 GCA_039831615.1 Planctomycetaceae bacterium | reverse complement strand
GCGACTTTGAACGTCGGCCCAGACCAGAGGACCGGAGTCACGGCGATCATTCCGCACGCGGACAGTGTATTCCAGAACAAGATCCCAGCGGCACTGGCCGTGGGAAATGGATTTGGAAAGTTCATTGGCGCAACACAAATTGCGGAGCTGGGGCACATCGAAACACCCATCGTGTTGACGAACACACTCAGCACTTTCGCTGCCGCGGACGCCTTAGTCGGCTATGTACTTGCGCAGCCCGGCAACGACGGTGTGCGATCAGTCAATCCGGTGGTTGGTGAGTGCAACGACGGCCATCTCAACGACATCCGGGGCCGCCACATCACCGCTGATCACGTGGTCCAGGCACTGCGAACGGCCCGCGGCGGACCTGTGGCCGAGGGATCAATCGGCGCCGGTACGGGCACCCGCTGTTTTGGCTGGAAGGGAGGCATCGGCACGTCGTCGAGAAAAATCGTGACCGCAGAAGCAGCCTACACCGTGGGGATTCTGACTCAAACAAATTTCAGTGGTGTGTTGAACATTGGAGGCGCGCCCGTTGGGAGAGTCTTAAAACGCCACATACTCAGCGACCAACCCTCATCTGCGGATAAAGGCTCGTGCATTGTTGTCCTGGCCACCGACGCGCCGTTGGACAGCCGTCAGCTGCAACGACTGGCGCGGCGTGCCCTACTGGGTCTGGCTGAGGTGGGATCACCGATGACACACGGTAGCGGTGATTACGCCATCGCAGTGAGCCTCCACCCGGATGTCCGAATCAAACATCATGCGAAACATGATGTGATTAGAGTGCCCCGCTTACGAGACGACGCCCTGACCCCGCTGTTTCAGGCGGCAAAAGAAGCTACGGCCGAGGCGGTCATCAACAGTCTCCTGCGAGCGACCACCGTGACCGGCTATCGTGGACGAGTCGTCGAAGCCATTCCTGTGGACGAGGTGATCCGTATATGCCGGAAATATCATGTGATCCGTGATTCGATATCACCCTAAAATCGTTACATCCACCGGGTCGACCACTGATGTCGCAAGTCCGGAATTCTCTCGAACCACCGGTCACGAACTGATACAACCGGCAGAGAATGAACGGCTAGTCATTCCTGCTCATGTCGTATTTTCTGCGCCGTTCGCCAAGTTTCTATAGTCCGATTCGTTATCCTGACGTTTCTCTTCAGCACTGTTCCCTGTCGTGTTGCACTATTGCAACAGACCAGCCATGGGCCCATCCGTCATGCAGATCTTCTATGAACACTGTCTTGAATGGCCAACTCTGCCGTTTTCCGTGGTCTTGAGCGTTGGGTTGTTCTACTGGTGCCTCGTCATTTTCGGGCTGTTTGATATCGATTTTTTCGACATCGACCTGGACTGGGACGTCGAAACATCCTCTCCGCTTAGTGTGGGCTTTGTAGGCCTGAAGTTTCTGAACATTGGTAACGTACCGGTGATGTTGTGGGCCACCTGCTTCGCGTTTACAGGTTGGATGCTGTCGATGCAGTTCGACCATGAACCCCCACCCATTACGTTTCCTGAAATCACAGCGGCCTTAGCTCGAAACACGGGATTGGCAATCTTGGCCACGAAAATCCTGACGAACCCTCTTCGAGGCAAGTTTGACCCTCCTCAACCGAACCGCGTTCAGGATCTCTTAGGCCAAACCTGCACCATCACATCCAAACATGTTTCGCAACGCTTTGGTCAGGCCAAACTGGACGTGGGTGCCGCTCCGCTATT
>JBDOMX010000952.1:0-1731 GCA_039831615.1 Planctomycetaceae bacterium | reverse complement strand
GATTGTCTCGCTGATGGTGGGACGTAGCGTCGACGAACTGTTCCCTTCCTTCCCACACGAACCGGGCGAAGCCGTCCTCGATCTGCAATCGTTGACCGGCCGACAGTCCCCTCGCGACGTCACGTTCCAACTCAGGCGAGGTGAGATTCTGGGAATCGCAGGTCTGGTGGGAGCCGGCCGCACAGAGTTACTGCGTTGTCTGTTCGGTCTGGATCCGGTGAGCTGTGGGAAAGTCCAGATCGCCGGAATCTCTCCACAGCATTCGCCACGGGCACGAATTCGTGCCGGGCTGGGGTTCGTCTCGGAAGACCGCAAGGGAGAAGGCCTGGCCCAGTCGCGATCGATCACTGATAATCTGACCTACAGTCACCTCACCCCGTACAGCCGATTCGGTTGGCTCAATCTCTCGCGTAGGCGAGACGCCGTGGCCGCATGGATGTCGCAACTGCAGGTCAAATCGCGATCTCAGGATCAGACGGTTCAGGAACTCTCCGGTGGAAACCAGCAGAAGGTCGCCTTGGCACGCGTGTTGCATCAGGATGCTGACATCCTGTTACTTGATGAACCAACGCGCGGAATCGACGTCGGCACGAAGGCAGAGATCTATCGATTGATGGGTGAGTTGGCATCACAGGGCAAAGCGATCATATTTGTGAGTTCGTACCTGACTGAATTATTGGCGGTTTGCGATCGGGTGGGCGTGATGGCACGCGGCCGGCTGCGCGAAATCCGACCAGCCGCTGAATGGACCGAAGAAACTGCAACCGCCGTTGCGATCACTGCCGACTCAACATGAATCAGAAGTCCGAAACACCGCTGACAGAAACTCTCCAGCCGTCGGCCCGCGCGCGGTGGAGTCTGCTGGGCAACGTGCTTGGCCCGTTCATTGCGTTGGCGGTTGTCTATTTGCTGTTCGGCATCACCGATTCGGTGCAGTCGCGCGGCACCTTCCTGACGGCTGCCAACAATCGGGCCATGGCAATTACCACCGCAACCGTCGCCGTGGCCGCGCTGGGGATGACGATGATCATCATCGCCGGTGGGATCGACTTATCGGCCGGCACGTCTCTGGCGTTGTGCGCGACTGTTCTGGCGTTGTGTCTGAAGGAAGACGTGTCCCCCTGGCTGGCAGTCCTCGCGACGCTTGGAACGGGATGTCTGACCGGCCTGCTGAATGGCGTCCTGATCAGCTCACTGCGGATCGTGCCTTTCATCATCACGCTGGGTACGATGACAATCTACTTGGGGTTAGCGAAAATTCTGGCCAACAACACGACCGTTCGGCCCGACACCACAACACAGGTCCCCGAGTGGCTACGGAATTTCCTCAGCCGACGCCCCCATGCACTTGTACCCGGTGATTGGGTTGTTCCCGGAGAAGAACCGACGAACGCGCTGTATCGTGGGGTGGTGTGGATCGTTGAATCAACTCGCGTCCCCATTGGTGTCTGGTTGATGCTGTTGCTATCGATTCTCCTGGCGTTAATGCTCCGCTACACGGTCTTCGGTCGGTATGTGTTTGCGCTGGGCTCCAACGAGTCAACCGCTCGCCTGTGCGGCATCAACATCGGCTGGAACAAGGTGGCGATTTACACATTGGCCGGGTTCTTCATCGGTGTCGCCGGGTTGTTCCAGTTCTCGCGACTTTCCGTTGGAAACCCGATGTCGGGCCTAGGCATGGAACTGAAAATTATCGCCGCTGTCGTCATTGGAGGCGGCAGCTTGAACGGA
>JBDOMX010000797.1:0-7185 GCA_039831615.1 Planctomycetaceae bacterium | reverse complement strand
GCTACACAAGGACTACGGCGGGGCAACGCCGAAATTCAGCATGCCAGTATTGGAAACGATGCTTTTTGCTGCATGTCTGGAAGACAGTTCCTGGGACATGGCAGAGCAGGGCTTTGAGAATCTGAACAAACTGTACTACGACCTGAACGAGATTCGGGTCAGTTCGGTGGCTGAAATTGAAGGAACGCTCGGAGGAATACAGGGAAGCGACTGGGCCGGGCTTCGCATTCGATCGATCCTGCGATTCGTTTTCGAATCGACTTACACGTATGACTATGAAAAACTCAAGCGGCTCACGCAGGATTCAGCTCAAAAGCGTTTGAAGAAGATCGACAACATGTCGCCGTTCATTCGCAACTTCACAGTCCAGCACTCGTTGTCCGGTTATCTCGTCTCTCTGGATACGTCGTCAACACAAGCCGCCATTCATCTGGGAATTGTTCCGCCGGGTTCCACGGAAGAACAGGCAGGCGAATTCCTGAAGCCTGGTCTCAAAAAAGCCGACACATTTGGTTTCACGTGTGCCCTGCGTTGTTTGGCCACCGATCCGCGCTTCATTGAACGACTCAGTGAACCACCGGACGAAGACGCCGAATTCAACGTCAGATTAGTCGAGACACGATTTAACGACCTCAAGAAACCAAAGAAGAAAAAAAAGAAGCCGGCGGTGGTCGCCGTTAAGGCCGCGTCCACAGAAAAACCGGGGAAGAAGAAACCGCCGACTAAAAAAGACACGGCAAAAAAAAGTCCTGCCAAAGCGACTTCGACCACGGGGAAGCCGGCGTCAAAGACTCCCGGCGTGCAGAAAAAGGCTTCAAAACAGTCCGCTGCCACGTCGAGTAAAGCGAAGAAATCACCGACCAGCAAAGCCACTAAAAACAAGGCAGCAGTCGCCCGGAAGAAATCAACCGGCAAGGCTGTTTCCGCCACCGCAAAAAAAACGAAGGCAAAGAAATCCTCTGCCGGGAAGACGGTCGCTAAAAAGACGGCGGCACGCAAAAAAAAGAAGTAAGGCGAGGTCGTCTGGAAGCGGCTCCAACTTCGATTTCTAACGTTGCAATCGCCGGATTTCGGTGGAACGAGTGATTCCGCGGCGCATTCGGTGATTGCTCCGAATGCACTTTCCATCTCCCGCGCAATCCACGACAATTGCGGCGGGAGCGCCGTGGGCATTTGGTGGCGGAGATTTCCGCCGGCAGTGTTACGGCTGCCGGGAACTGACATTCCAGCTCCATGATGGATGGAACCACCTGTCATGAGCCCCCATGAAGTCCGAGGCCCTGTTAATTCGCACATCAACCCTCAGAACGCCTCGCGTTCCTGAAACCTGCGTTTTCCACGGCGACAATTGACCTGGTTTGGTGGCGTCACTGTTCAGGAACTGCAGATGTGTAGTCAACTTAAACCGACGTTCCTTTTTACCGGGATCGTTTTGCTGGTCAGTTCTGTTCAATGCAGCGGTCAGGAGCCGTCTCCGCTGCAATCGACGTCACCTCGTCAGCCTGGCGATGACATTGCATCCCCGGCGGAACCCACAGAGCAAATCGATCCAAAACAGACTGAGGCACTTGCCTGGTACATGAAGGGCATTGAGTTTCAGCGAAACAATGATCCGAAAGCAGCCCTGGAGGCATTTCGCAAAGCATCCCAGGCTGACGACACCGCCCCCGATCCCATCCGAGCCCGCGCTATACTGCTCCTGCAGTCAGGTGAAATCAAAGAGGGACTGGACCTGGCCCGCACGGCAATCAGTCTCGACGAAGGTGACTTTCGCACGCGTTTTCAGGTGGCGACAATTCTCCTGCGGCAGCGAAGACTTGAATCAATTCAGGAGGCCATTGAACTGCTGAACCAGGCGGCTGCGTCGGATCGACTGCTCCCCGGTGAACCGGAGTTTATTCTGATTCACAGCGTGCGTGGGCGCATCCTGCTGCAACTGAAACAAAACGCACAGGCAGCGGAGAGCTACGGGTTTCTACTTCAGGCACTTGAACGACCGGAAGACTTCGGCCTTGATTTTCGGCGACATAAAGCCCTTATGGACGACCGCATGACAGGATACGAAACTGTTGGAGCAGCGATGCTGTCTGTTGGCCGGACGGAGGAAGCAGTGCGGGCGTTCGAAGCACTCGTCCGCATTCGAAAGGATTCCCCAGGACGCCATCATTTGCTGCTCGCTCAGGCTTACTTTCGAGCAAACGAGATCGAAAAATCCGAAGTCAGTCTGGAACAGTACTTTTCCACGCGAGGACGCGAAAAATCTTCTCTGGAACTTTTGACTCAGATTTATTCCAGCACGGCGCGCAGCAGTATGATCATCGCCAAACTGATGGAACTGCAGGCCGATGCGGTGGACTCAACAGTGGTGACCCTGTACCTGGCTGAGACGCAGTTGAAGCAGGGGCATCTGGAAGATGCGACCAGAACATTTGAACGTGTCATTATGGAGTCTGGTGATCCGGCCGGTTACCCGGGACTGATCCGAATTGATGTTGTACGAGCCGACGCTGACTCACTCATCCGAACGCTGCAGAAGGCACTTAGAGCTCGAGTTGAATTAGCAGAAATTCTTCCGTTGCTGCCAGAAATCGTTACGGATCGGGAATTCGCACAGGAGATTGTGCAGACGTGTTTGAAATCCCTGGATAACGACAGCAGTTTGTTTCCTGAAGTGACGTGGATCTGTGCGCAAATCGCGCAGGAGATTCAGGCATCGGAAGAATTGGGAATACTGCTCCAGGCAACTTTGGACCGCAACCCGAACCAGGACATTGGGCAGCGTGCACTGCAGCAACTGGGCATGCACCACCTGTTGAATAATCGGTCTCCACAAGCGGCCGAGCTGTTCCGACGTCTCTTGTCCCTGCGAACGCTTTCGACAGAGATTCGCGCCTTGACTCTTCGGAATCTCGCCATGGCCGAAGCGGACAGTGGCCGCATCGAACAGGCATTGGAAGCAATTCAAACCGCACTTGCGATGCTCCCTCAAAACCCGGAGCTTTTGTATCGCCTGGGTTGGATTCACTTTCTGGATGACAATGTGGATGACGCACAAACGGCGCTAAAATCGGCAATTGAGAAAGGTGCAAATGCCCTCGATGTTCAAAACAATGCGAGGATGCTGCTGGCAGCCACTTACTCCAGAGCACATGAGTGGCAAAACTGCATTCATGAATATGAAGCTATCATTGCCAGTGCGACGCAGAATCAGGATATCAAACGACGAGCGCGATTGTCGCTGTCCGCCGTGTACGTCGAAATGGACGACAATCCATCAGCCGAACAGATTCTCGAGGAACTTTTGGGGGAGCGACCGGACGACCCGGGAGTCAATAATGACCTTGGATATCTCTATGCAGATCAAAACAAAAATCTTGATCAGGCATTGAAGATGATCGAACTTGCCGTGTCAGTTGAACCCGACAATCGTGCGTATCTCGATAGCCTTGGCTGGGTGCTCTATCGTCTCAAGCGCCATGAAGAAGCACTCGATGCCTTGTTAAAAGCCAACAGCGATCCGGAGTTTCAGGACGCTACTCTTCAGGAACATCTGGGAGATGTGTACGAAGCACTGGGACGCCATGAAGAGGCTCTGGAACTGTGGAAGAAAGCAGCCGCTACAGAAGAAGCGTCTGATTTGCCGGATAAGACTGTGATTGAGCGACTTAAGTCACGGCTTGTGCCGACAAACGTGCAGCAGGAATCAGTATCGCCGGATTCCGCACCCTGACACACCGAAGTGACAGGCGGGAGACAGAAGGCATCACGAGTGCTGGCATAACGCCCTGTGTCAGGACAATTACCTGTCACAGGCACATAGTTTGGGTTGTGTTGCGGAGTCGTTCGTTTTCTCTTCGCGCTCCCGGCATTCGGTGGACGCAGCCGCTGATGCAGTTAACAATCGCACCTCTGTTTCTCCAGGTTCTGACTGATCCTTACATCTCATGGCAGGTCATTCCCACTGGGCGAATATCGCCCGCAAGAAAGCACGCGTCGACAACAAACGCGGCAAGTTGTTCGCCACACTTTCTCGTGCCATCAATATGGCAGCTCAGCATGGCGGGGCAGATCCGGACGCCAATTTGACTCTGCGCTACGCGATCGACAAAGCTCGCAGGAACAGCATGCCGATGGACAACATCGAACGGGCCATCAAGAAGGGATGCGGCGAAACTTCCGGCGAGAAGTTCGACGAACTGCTCTACGAAGGCTACGGACCGGAGGGCGTCGCTGTGCTGTGCGAAATCCTGACCGAGAATCGTAATCGGACCGCAAGTGAAGTTTGTAAACTCTTCGAAGCCCACGGCGGAAATCCTGGGGCCACCGGATGTGTGGCCTGGATGTCCGATCGGCGAGCCGTCTTTATCGTCGACAGCAACGCCACGGATGAGGAGTCACTGTTTGACGTGGCGCTGCAAGCCGGTGCCGACGCTATCGCTCAAAACGGTCAGCAATTTGAAATCACGACGGAGCCGGAGAATCTCCAGACCATCACGGCAGCACTGAGTGCTGCGGGAAACGCCGCTGATTCGCCGCCGAGTCGGCGGAGATCGCTCGCGTGCCTCAAAACACCGTCGATCTGGGTGCAAAGGAAGGCCGCAGGGTTCTCAAACCGCTGGAGACGCTCGAAGACAATGATGATATCCAGAACGTCACCGCCAACTTTAGCATGCCACACGATGTGATGCGGCAAGTGCTGGAATCCGGAATCTGAACCGGCGCCGCATCGATTCTCCCTATGCTCAGCAACCTACTCTCGATTCTTGCTATGGCTCGTGAAACCACAATACGCGGCGATGATTCATCAGGTTCTGGTGACGATGATCAGGACGGAGATCACACACCGACGCCAGAAAATGGTGGAAACGATGCATCAGAACTGGACGACGAACTTCGACCGTCGAGGCTGGAAGATGTTGTTGGTCAGGCTGCCGTGGTCGAACGAATTCGAATCCTGCTACAGGCAGCTGGAAAACGTGGAGATCCGCTCGGACACCTGCTGATGGATGGCCCGCCGGGTCTGGGAAAAACCACGCTGGCAATGGTGATTCCAAAAGAACTTGGAACAGATATTCAGATTACTTCCGGGCCCTCGCTCTCTGCGCCAAAAGATCTGCTCCCGTACCTCAGCAACGCCAGCAGAGGATCAGTGCTGTTCATCGATGAAATTCACCGGATGCCACCGGCGGTCGAAGAATTCATTTATCCGGCGATGGAAGACTTTCGAATTGATATCACGCTGGGCGACGGGCTCAACGCCCGTACGATCAATATGAAACTTCAGCCGTTTACTGTCATCGGGGCCACCACACGCACCGGTATGTTGACCGCACCATTGCGCGACCGATTCGTGAATCGGGAACATCTCACCTTTTATTCGCTGGACGAATTGGCCACGATTGTCCGCAGGAATGCAGCGAGGCTCAAGACTGATATCGCTGATGATGCAGCCGTTGAGATTGCCTTGAGATCCCGGGGCACTCCACGGAAAGCAAATAACTGGCTGAGATGGGCACGTGACTACGCTGATGCGCGAGCCGATGGAGTGATTTCGATGGAGGTTGCTCACGCAGCTCTGAAAATGAAGGGGGTCGACAGCATTGGCCTCGAAGAACTCGACCGGCGGTATCTCGAAACTATCATGACAGTTTTTTCCGGTGGTCCGGCAGGGGTTCAGGCAATCGCTCATACAATGAACCTGCCGTCGGATAACCTGGAGGACGAAATCGAACCATACTTACTTCGAGAAGGTCTGCTTCAACGCACACCGCGAGGGCGAATGCTGACCTCGAAAGCGTATTTACATCTGGGGCGTACGCCGCCTGATCCTGCCGACCGCGATAATGCTCAGCCGGGGCAACAACCAGGCCTGCTTTAGTTCGGAACCAACGACGCGCTGCCAACGTAATCAATTGACGACAATTCGGACTTCCGGCAGCGATGTCCGGCCTGAGCCTCAGATATTCTTTGCTGGCGGCGTGCCTCCTTGAATCCAGGCTCCACTCCAATCGGGAATCAGGCAGCGTTTAGCAATCTCCGTTCGGTCCCTGTCATGCTGACCGACCACCTTTGCCAACTCCGGCGTTCAAAACATGCGCTCCACAGACTTTTATAGATTTGATGTTATCGTTGTGGGTGCCGGCCATGCAGGAACGGAAGCTGCCCTGGCCAGTGCCCGACTGGGAGCCAGGACGGCGTTGCTGACAATGAACTGCGACAGCGTTGGCCAGATGAGCTGCAATCCGGCGATTGGAGGGATCGCAAAAGGTCAGATCGTCCGGGAAATTGACGCTCTGGGCGGCGAGATGGGCCGGGTCATCGATGCAACCGGCATTCAGTTCCGGATGCTCAACCGTGGCAAAGGCCCGGCAATGCACAGTCCGCGAGCCCAGGCGGACAAAAAGGCCTATCAATTTGAGATGAAATGGAGAGTTGAACAGCAGGAAAATTTGTCTCTCCGCCAGGAACTTGTCGAAGGCATCGAAACCGATCAGCACAACAAAGTATCCGGCATCCGTGTGGCCGGCGGAGCTGTCTATGCTGCACCAGCCGTCGTCCTGACCACCGGCACGTTCCTCAAAGCCATCATGCACACCGGTGAGGCAAAGAGTGAAGGAGGGCGCGCCGGTGAAGGAGCCGCCTATGGGATCTCCGGAGCCCTCTGTGATCTTGGGTTCGAACTCAAACGATTCAAGACCGGCACACCGGCTCGAATCAACGGTCGCACCATAGATTTCGAACGCTGCGAACGGCAGCCCGGCGACGAAACTCCGCAGCCATTTTCCTATCTCACAGGTCGGATCAACCAGCCGCAAATGGACTGCCACATAACGGCCACTACGCCCCAGGTCCACGCCCTTATCCGGGAGAATCTGCATCGCTCTCCGATGTACACCGGGCAGATTGAGAGCACTGGCCCAAGGTATTGTCCATCAATCGAAGACAAGGTCGTGCGGTTCGCCGACAAAGACTCGCACCAGATCTTCCTGGAACCAGAGGGTCGAAATACGCTCGAATACTACTGCAATGGGATCTCCACGAGTCTGCCTCGCGATGTTCAGCAAGCAATGATCCACAGGATCCCGGGCCTCGAGAATGCCGACATTATGAGGTTCGGCTACGCGGTAGAATATGACTTTGCCCCCCCAACACAGCTGCACGCCACGATGGAGACCCGTCGTGTGG
>JBDOMX010000199.1:0-7188 GCA_039831615.1 Planctomycetaceae bacterium | reverse complement strand
CCTGAATCCAACCTTGATACTCTCTCCAAACACGACTCAGGCCTCAGGACCGCCGGCCAATTGCCCATCGAATGCACAGGCCTCCGGCGATCATCACGGCGACCGCAATATTCACAAGGATGAGAATCCAGCGGCCGAAGGTGCGCCCGCCGTCTGCCGGTGCATCTGCATGCAAGAGTGCTTCTCCACTCTCTCCAATCACTTCCACAAGCGTCGTTTCGTTGGCCCGCAGGGTATTGTCCGCGATGTACGTCCCGTCCGGAAGATCGAAGGAATCCCTGTCAAAAAGTGCGGCAGATAGTTGCTTGTTCACAGACAGCCATCGAAATGAGAGACTGAGTTCCCGATGCGGAGTCACTACCGATGATTTCAGCTCCTGCGGTACCCAGTGGTCATCAACACGCGACCATTCCGCAACCGAGAGCTGGTCATTCCGCCAGGCATTGATCGACCGATCGAATACGATTGTCTCAAGTTGAATCGGAACAAAATCGCGTGATTCATCGAGCACCAGTCGGAACCGCGACAGACGATGCTCGTCAAAAAAGAAATCGATCTCGATCGTGCCATCATGCCGGCTGGCCGTGATCAGTTGTCCCCGTTGAAGGAGTGTGTCTTGCATCAGCTGCAGGCCATTCCCGGCATGACCGCGGTTGATGTGATCATAATACAGTCCCAGTCCGATGGATGCCCAATCGATGGGCGGGTAGGCATGTGCGTTCAGATAGCCCCGGTTGACGGTCGTGAAGATGCCCTCATGGTCCCAAAAAAAAGCTCCATCCGGCCCCTCGATGTAGGTAAATCGAGTTGGTGTCGGCAGTGGCTTGTCCTGCTCGAACTGCATCCGAAACAGGCGTTCGTCCGCATCAAACACGTTTCTTGAAACGACGTGGGCGAGTTTGTCTTCACCACCGAAATTCTCAATACGAGTCTCTGTAAGCTCGTAATCTCCCCGGCGAATGATGTCCCGAGACGCCTGAAGGGCCGCGAAGGCGCCCTCAACGGTCTCACGAATCGTTTCCAGTACGGGCCCCTCGGCAGGAACTGCACTCAAATCGAACTCTGAGACATCCGCGAAAACCACCGGGTGCATCATCAACAGGAGCGCTGCGGCCAGTTTCACTCGACACATCGTTCGACCTGCTTTCACTGTCTTTGCTCCACGTCGTTTCGTCAGACGGCCACCATGTCCTGACTTATCCAGCATCGCAACTCTCACCGGCAGGCTTCTTTTCGACCTCATAGTCTGCAACCGTTCCAAATGGACAGCCGATGCCGCGAATTGACGCGATACATTGAGGCCCGCATCCATGAACATAGCCGCACAGCTTTGCGGGATTGATGTCGACCGTCGATTTCTTACCACCAGCGCCCGGCCTGGGCTTCCTGTAGGATGGATTCTGCTGCGCATAACCATCCGCTGCGCAGGCGTCTCCCGGCTGTTTGTTGGCGCAGGTCTGGTGGCAGCTGAAATCGTTGATGGGACAGTTTACGAGGCCATCGACATAACACCCCGCACCGCCGATCACCATCGACAGATCAACTCGTCCGACACGTGCAGGGTCAAGGGACGCCTCCTCCACGAATAACCCTCCGCCCCACAATGGCGGAACGATCAATCCAGTAAGCAGAATGGCAACCGACCTGAACTTGACATGTTGCATAACGGTATCCCTGGCAAGAGTGAAATCGGACTGAATCGACACCGACCACGCAACGGACGGTTGACGATGAATACTGACCTGCAATTCTCTGCATGGTCAGACGAACTGACGTCCCCTCAATCCAAGTCGGTCGAGGGAGATCATGCATGAGTGGTCAGTCAAAGCTTAAGTTGAGGGTAGCCGGATTCGCCAGAATTCGGGCTGCTCGGTCGTTCCCTGAAGTCTGGCGACTCCAGCTACGGGCGAATCCTCATCTTTGCTCCTGACAAGCCACTAGCGCTAACCGGCATCACAATTGGGACCTATCGGCTCCGTCTGAAGCTCGTAGTCCTTGACAGTGCCGATCGGACAATGCAGGCCAATCAGGGCCGATACCAGGCACTGCGGACCACAGTGCTGGGTGACGCCGCAGAGTTTTGCTACGGGAGTCGTGAGCGCTTTCTGCCCGCCGGTGCCGAGTTTGGCGCGTTTGTATGCCGGAGCGTATTGTACGTAGGACTGGTCGGCACAAGGGTCGCCGACCTGCTTCCCGGTACAAGCCCCCACACAGCTTGCCGTCGTCGCCGGACAGCCGAGTGTTTGTTTGACATAGCAGGTCCCCTGGCCACCTTTGACATGTTCCAGTGCTGCGGCCGTCATGCGGATTTCACACGCCGGCCTCACATTCCATGCGGACACCGATGCGGCGGCGACACAGGCCATCACAGCAGCAGACATGACTCCCATCCCGCTGACAGATCTTTTGCTCATTGATATTCTCCTTCGTCAGTTGAGAAACGTTGGTCGGGGGAACGCATTCACCACTCGGTGCGATGAACCAGCGTGTTTCCCCGGTGGCATAGAAAATAGAGCCCCAGGCTGCCGAGTGATGGAAACATCACCATGAACCAATCGAGGCACGGGCCGGAGACAAACCGACCGAATCTTGTCGATCGAACAAACACTGAGGAACAATCCTCGACTGGCGCCGGCGACGTCAGCAGAACCACACCCGACATCTCGGAAAGAAACTCGTCGATGGGCACTTCCTGCAGTCCATGAATTCCGTTCCAAATTCTGGTCGTTCGGCTCGTCGAGCTGGGCAGCCATACAACATAGTGGCCGAGCGGTGAGTCCCCATTCCGGTGCAGGTGGACGATCGCTGGCATGTTCCAGTCGAGAATTGTGCCGGGCGATCGCCGCAACGCCACCGAATACACATCGCGACGGCCCAGTGATGTCTTCAGTGCGAGCATCGAGCAGCCCCGCTCAACGTCAGGCCACTGAATTTCGCGGACGAGATCAGTGAAGGTCTCCTTCTGACCATAGTATTCAAGGACGAATTCAAGGCACCGCGGTCCACAGAACACATCCAGCTCCCGTAACTGTTGCACGGTCTCCGTTTGTTCGTCCGCCGAGGCACGGCCTGCGCTCATGGTCAGCACACTCAGCACGCAAATGATCACGACGTGGCGCAGAATCTGGAATGCCGAACGACCGACGTCCAAACAGGATCGCCACGCTGCTGACTCTTCACTCATGATGGTGTCCCACGAAGTAGAACGGCAAATCGAGATGCGGAAGTTCGGGATTGTCGAAGTCGATTGAGATGCAGCCTTTGGCTCGAAGTTGGCTCAAGTCGCCGGCGCGAACCACCAGTTCCCAATCGGTTGCAGATTTGACATTCCAGTCGAACGCCAGATTCGCGTCCGCTGCGAGGTCATGCTGAACGTGAATCTTGTCGGGCGACAACTCGGCGATCCTGTCCGGAAACGTCAGTTCCGTCCGACCGACCGCCGTCCTGCCACCTTCATCTGCACGGAGAATCAGCAGTCCCGGTGTGAATTGAAGACGATCCCCACCAACCAGCGTCAGAGAGACTGACTCGGAGACCATCACGGCATTCTGTTGTAGTGCTGAGACCAGCAGCGCGATCGATCGTTCGTCACCGGCACGGACCTGGTTCGCGGACGGCAACGATGATACCACGACCCGCCATGCTTCCCTCGGCCCGGACACGCCGGTGACCGGAATGACTTCAATCGGATGCGCCTCACACGCGATCCAGTCCACAGTGGGCTCGACGTGAATCTCTCCCCAGTTCCCGGAAGACCAGTTTTGTACCTCAAAATGGCTCGTCGGCCGTTTGGCCGACAGGTTCAGATCCAACACCGATGGCCGGACCGTCATCGGTTTCCGGACCGTTGCCTGGACTCTCAGCGTCACCCGCTTCGTCCGCCCTTCTTTCATGTCAACGTCAACGAACACTGAGCGGGAATCGTTGGCGATGGCAGCCGGTGCTCGGTAGACGACCGGCACAATCAGGTCGGCTCCTGCGGCGATCCGCTCCGACGGAAGATCAACCACCGTACAGGAACACGACGAATGCACGTTCACGACCCGCCACTCAACCTCAGAGTGATTAGGGATTCTGAATTTGTATTCTCGTGTTTCACTGGCCAGCATAATTCCGAAATCGCGAGTTAATGATTTCGGCAAATCAGCATCAGATGCGGTTGAGTCCGTTCCGGCAGAAGTTGAAACACTGCAGCCAGGCAGGAGCGTCAGCAGCCCGAACGTCCACAGGGCTGATCGCAACCGCGAACTCGTGCGAGTGTTGGCAATGTTGTGAATGGTGTCAGGCATTGTCCTGGTGATTTGACGGTCGATGACGTCCTGGTCCGGACCAGGTGAAATGGCATACCGCGGCAGATCAGCTCACGGTTGACTGGAGAATGATGAATTCAGCAGAAGAGTCTTGGGTATGACTGACACATTATCCCTGGGTGTTACAGTACTAGTTGGGTGTAAGGTGTTATTCGCGGCAAGTTTTGTCAACCCGGAATGCGCTCAAATTTCCAGAATTCAAAACCTTCAGCCGATTCACGAAGCTGCACGGAACGATGCAGACCAACTGCTCGACATGAGCGGCGTTCGCAAACCAGGAACTTCAACTGAAGATGACTGACGGTCTCATGCTTCTGCGACAGCGTCAGAAGTTCGCCTCAGCACACTCCTTCGGCGTCGCTTCGTAAGTCACGCCCCGGCGAGACAACGTCTGTTTTTATTCGTCATTCAGAAACCAACTCGCCGTTCTCATCCCCGTGAACTTCCTTGCCAACCACTGTCCTTGTAGCTGACGCCACCGTCAGGGAAGGATCGTTGTTACCTGTTCCGTGACCTTCTGAGCAGCAAAGCTGACCGTAATGAATACGACAGCAAACGCGATGAGTTCGCGGAATTTCAGATCGAAAAAGCATTCGAGCAATACGAAGAGCAGGAACAAGTAAACGAGCACGCCCAGCAGGCTGCCCGGAAACGCATTTGCATAGAGAAGACCTGCTGTTTGCGGAAACACAGCAACGGCGGCCAGTTTGAGTGCAGCAGAGTTGATTGTGCCAAAGTCCGTGTCGAACATCCGTGCAGCAGTGAAGCACACTCCAATGCCCAGGATTGTTGTGAACACTGTTTGGATGAACTCCGCCATCACCGTGTCAAACATTCCAGCCGGACCAGCGTGCGAGAAAAAAAAATGAAGATCAACAGCGAGATGCCAATCAGTGCCGCGGAGAATCTTGTATCAGACATTCACTGCTCCTCTGGCGGTTAACTTCAGAGCGATTTGGTTGTCGCGAATGACAAGTTGTCAACTCACAACCTCCAGGCTATCCGGCTTCTGATGACTCTTCCTTTCTCAGGCGAATTCGGCTTCGAGATCACTTCGCCGCCGGAGAGCTGGCCGGCAATAGGTCGGGCGGGGTGTAAAGAGTCTGTTGCTCACAATGCGCTCGTCCGCGATTGAAAAGCCGATCATCGACTCTCATCCCGTTCTTCCTTGCTCATCCTCCGCCAGTCCCTCGCTCCCTGCCGCGTCCGTGTTACAACTGCTGGCAGACAAAACCCGTCGATACGTGTTCACTACCGCGTGACGTTGCAACCAGGCAACGCTGCTTTCAGTTCCTCAATTCCTGCGTCGGTGATCTGCGTCTTAGAAAGGCTGAGCGTTGATCGTGCGGGCCAACCATTACTCGGCTGCATTAACTTGATTTAGCGGTCACGTCTGGCAGATCGACGCTTGTGCGTGTGCCGCGGCAGAGAAAGGGCTGTCTCCACCTTTTTGAGTACGACGTAAGCCTCCGATGACTCCAACCTCCGCGAAGATGACCAGAATCGGTAGCCAGATGCGATTCTCAAAGTGCCAGGTAATTACGGAAGAAACGTTCTGCAGTTGCTCGATTGAAATGGCGATGAACCTGCCCATTGCGTCATCTCCGGCAGCCATCTTGCTTGTTGGCGTGTGATGAGAGATGGCGTACGAATTAGCCAGGAATCCCCAGCCGAAGAAGGTCACGAACATGGCGAGTATCGCGAAAAGCCATATGAGAGACTTGCCATCTTTGACACTGCTGATCTTGCCAGTGACCCATGCGAGAGTTCCTCTATCATGAGCATACATGTGCATCACCGACTTTCGCGAAGGAGGTGTGTGACCGTGTTCGACCTATTGAGCGGTCGATCACGCAAAATGGCATTCTGGCTCATGGCTCGCCGTCCGTGTATGTCCCTTGCATTTGCAACTGCCGAATCGTTCGGACGCCAGGCACGCGGTGCTTGTACTACTGACCACCGGCGATCGTAGCAACGTGTTCCAATACCGCCGGGTCGACGCCTTCCGGGATAAAATGCACCGAACCGTCGACGAATCCGGCGAAGACTCCTCCGCGGAAAGGCCCGCCAATTCCGTCCGGGCCGTTGATGTAAGGTCTCTCCGTCAGTGGTCGAATTGTCGCGTTGCCTCCGGAAATCCATCGCCCGAGATTCCCAGTTGCTTCGCTGGTCATCATCGTATTAGAAGTGCCGTCCCTGATGTCCCCGATACCGGTCTGTCGATTGATCGCGAATACTCCCGCACGGTTACTCGTGACCGGAAGCATTGGCCCGTCCTTACCGAGACCAGCGATGCCCACATAGTGAGTCTCACCAGGAACGCCCGAAGACGTACCGCTGCCCGGGTTCACGTAGGTTGGCACACGAGTATTCGCTGACTCCTCGTTGGACTCGTCGTTCCATGCTTTGTCAAAATCGATGTTTGTTTGCAAAGCACTTTGTTCGATGTGCGGAAGAAGTGAAGCCAGCCAGCTGAGTCGTTCATCGGCTTCCAGCTTCTCATTTGGATGTGTTCCGGCCGGAAAACTCTGATGGACGTTATGGTATTTATGGAGAGCCAGTCCAATCTGTTTCAGGTTGTTCCTTGACTGCGTCCGCCGCGCATTCTCCCGAGCCTGCTGGACGGCCGGCATTCCAACGGCGACGGCCATCAGGACAACGGCGACCGATATCAACCCCACGATCTTCGGAGTCGATGCAGCACGGCGGGAAGCGTCTGCGGCTTGCTTCGGGTTGGCGCCGTATTGATTGTCGACCGGGACACTGTCCCGGACCATAAACATTAGAAGCACGATCCAGCCGACCAACGGAATGAAGGCGAGAAGCAGCCACCAACCACTACGACTAGTCTCAGTACAAGCGACCAATTGAGTGTGTT
>JBDOMX010000306.1:0-1737 GCA_039831615.1 Planctomycetaceae bacterium | reverse complement strand
GGCCTCGTTCGTTGCCGGTCCCATGACAGCAACGACCTTATCAATGGCACATTGAGCCTGCTCAAGAAGGTCGAGCATTTGCAGCAGCAACTGAGCGTCCCGCGCCAGGCACTCTTAGAGCGTCTACACTCTCGGGACTTCTTCCGCGCCGGGCAAATCCGACATCCAGGCCCCTTCGAAGCCGATCTCGACGAACATGTTGTCGCAGAATCATGCGACGACAGAATCGATTGATGATTGTCGTTTGATGAGTGTTGATGTTCGAAGTGAAAGCCACTTGGCGTGCTGCAACCATTCCAGATGATGACCAGTCCCGACACTTCGCCAATCGCTAAGCGTCAGTCATCAATGAACCCAATCGACGCAAAACGGACCGGGCTTCTTATCTCCGAAGCCGCGTAGGAACTGACGGTATCCACTATGCTGATCATCCCGGTGCTGGACCTGCTGGATGGAGTCGTTGTCCGAGGCATTGCCGGGAAGCGTGAATCCTATCGTCCGGTTGAGAGCGTGATCGCCGCATCCGCCAGTCCGCTCGACGTCGCATTCGCGTTCCGGGAGACATTCGGTCTGACAACGCTCTACGTGGCCGATCTCGATGCGATTTTGCGTGCAGAGCCAAACTATGAAATCTATCGAACGCTGGCCACCGAGGGATTTCGATTGCTGATCGACAGTGGCCTCCGCAACGCTGAGGATGCTGAGGCCTCTCTGTCCGCCGGGGCGACACAGGTCATCGCGGGTCTGGAAACATGGCCTCTGCTGTCGTCGCTGGAGATGCTGATCCGATGTGTTGGGGCCGATCGCGTTGTCTTCAGCCTCGACCTGAATGCTGGCGTGCCAGTGCGAACCTTCTTTGATCTGCTCAGTCTCGATCCACTGGACATAGGCACGGCCGTTCTTGAAGCAGGTGTCCGGGACATGATCGTGCTTGATCTGGCGTCCGTCGGAGTCGGACAGGGAGTCCCGACGCTGCCGCTGTGTCGTGAGCTGGCTGAATTCGCGCCTCGAACGAAATTGATCACGGGCGGTGGAGTACGCTCATCTGCGGATTTGCAGGCAGTTGCCGCCCAGCACCTGCACGGCGTGTTGATCGCTTCTGCGATTCACAATGGCGCCGTCACTCCGGAGGAACTCGCGAACATTCATCGAAGTTGACGAGCATTACGGCGAGATGTCCGGAACGTAAGTAACTTCATAAAAGTGACTTACGCTGTGTCCATCGCTCCGCCGGGGAACGGAATGACGCAAAAACAGGAAATATATACGAAAAACATCCTGTCAGCAGGTCGAAGGCATACATAGATTCCCGCCCACGTTTACTCATGCGGAGAATTTTGATGATCGCCACACTCGATACAGCAGCCGGAACCGATCTGGAAACACCGTCAGAACTCCCCGAAGAATTTTACGACGTTGCCCGGATCTGCAAGATGCTGGCCGAACCCAGCCGGTTGCGCGTTGTCTTCTTTCTGATGCACGAGCCTGAGTTGAATATGGGAGTCATCTGCGGTCGGCTCAACCAGAGCCAGCCGGCGGTCAGCCATCATCTCGCTCTTTTGAAACAGACTGGTCTCGTTAAAGTTCGCCGAGACGGCAAACACAATTTTTACTCTTTGTGTCGTGAGCGGTTTCATCAGATCATTCTGAGTCTGTTCGAAACAGTCGCCGATACTTCCGAGGATGGCCTGCGGTTTGATAACTTCGTGCTGACGTATGCTCCTCAGAGTGCCTCCT
>JBDOMX010001078.1:0-1738 GCA_039831615.1 Planctomycetaceae bacterium | reverse complement strand
CCTGCATTCTCGACTTCCAGATCACGCCACATCGTCTGGTCACTGATCAACGCCGGCACACCCATAGCAAATGATTCAAAGATTGCGTGGCCAAAATTTTCGCCATGTGTCGGAGCCACCGATGCATCGCATTCGGCACACAGAGACCGAGCCTGTTTGTGCGGCAGGGGCCCCAAAAAATTGACGTTAACATTGACGGGAAGCGATGAAGCTGTATCCCTGCACTTTTGATAATACGACTCATCCTCGACTGGCCCAACAACGTCCAGTCGACATTTTCCATTCACACGATGCAACTGCTGAATCAGCATCAAAAGATTTTTGACCGGGTGAATTCGACCGATGAAACAAAGTCGACACTCACCCACTCGTTTCGGATGTTCACTGAGTTTCTTCGCTGGCAGGCATGGAACATTGGGAACGCAGAACACCTCGGGGCGACTGCCAAACACACTGCGAATTTCATCAACCTCTTCTTCCGACGTTGCATGAAAGACAACGTTTCGCGTACATCCCAGAATTCGAAACAGTGACAGCAGTGGCTGCTTTTTCCAGAACTTCATCTTCAACGCGGAGGGCTTCAACATGCCTCGAGGAGCCAGGACAACGCGACGCCCACCACGCCAGTCGCGCTGGCTCAGGAGCGGCCGGACAGCGAACGCGGAGCTGAAGATGCCATTCAGATAGATGGTGTCAGGAGCGAACCGAGTCACGGAGTCACGAAACGCTCTGCCCTTTCGGTAGCCTGGCGTCGCATACAGAACCCGTGCCCTGTTCTTCCACGCTTGCCAGTGATCTGCCTTGACGGACGAGAAGCCGCTTCGGTCTCCAAGATCACGGTCCCCGGCGACCACCGCAACATTTGCCTCGGCGTGCAGCAGATTGACGAGGTTGACACAGCTCTGAACTGGTCCCCCCGCACGGACAGCTGGATCGAACCAGTCGACAGCGATTAACAGTTTTTGCCTTCCGCGATCATTCACGACGTTGTCAATCCTTTGACAAGACACAAGTGTTAATGAAGTCGACAACTGCGCGCCGGCAGGACATATGTCACGTGCATGAAACGCTTTTTTTTGCCTGCGGCAATGCGGAAACATGTCTTCGTGCTCGTCGTGCAATCGGCAATTCGAAGACCTTGAAGGAGATCGCAGAAACCGCCGTCGTCAGAAACAGCGTTCCAGAGTACAGAAAAACGTTGCCCCATATGGCACCGAGGTTCTTCATTGGCAACATGTTCAGCACGAGGCTGATGCACAGGACGTGATAGCAGTAGATCCCGTACGAAATCCGTCCAAGATAATTCGAGATTCGGTTGTCGAGAAAGCGGACAGGTGACCCCGAGCAGAATGCGGTACTGCTTATGATAATCCCAAACAGTACGGACAACGGCAGGTGAGCCACATTGTCCAGCCGGGTGCCGTACAAAAGAAAGACAGGCGGAACGGCAGCTGCGGCGAACCATACCGTCCACGGATTCGCCAGCGACGATTTCGTTCGCTTGCCTGCTGGTAGTGCAAACCAGGCGCCGACAGCCATGCATTCGAACTTCAACGTTGCTGCCAGATGAAAAACAGGTTGCGGATTATGAAACAGTAACGGGCCAATCAGCAACAATGATGCTTTGACGGTCAGAATCCCCGCGATGAATACGACAATAGAACGATTCACGTTCCGTGATCTCAACAACAGGAACGGCCAGAAGCAGTACAATGTCAGGTCGACTCCAATGCACCAG
>JBDOMX010000778.1:0-7235 GCA_039831615.1 Planctomycetaceae bacterium | reverse complement strand
GCACGCCGCAGACTTGTTGGGGAAGTTGGGTTAGCCGACAACGCGATTACCTCGAACAAATTCTGCAATGCCTGGGGCGGAATGCAGGTGTACGCCGATGTGGAGGCGACGTCGGGCACGTCGGGCGGGACGTTTCATCAAAGCACGTCGACTCCGGTGGCTCGAAACCTCCCGGACCAAAATGCCGTATTCGATTACTACACGTCACGAGGCACTCTGATCAATCTTACCAGCCTGCCGTACGTCGGTGGGTACTACGAAATCAACAACGCCGTGCTTTCTCCCGATGTGAATCCCTGGGGCGGAACGAACGGCGAAGGCATTTACATCATCGACTGCGATATCGCCGGCCTGACTTACCCCGTAAGAATTCGCAATTCACGGATCATCGGAACACTCGTCGTGCTGGACTCCGACGGATTTCGAGTCGAAGGTGCTGTGAACTGGTCGGCGGCGATTCCCAACTTTCCCGCGCTGCTGGCTGACGGTGACATCCTGATTTCACATGACTCAACGGTGTTGCTGGAAGAGTCGGCGCAGTTCACAAACTTCAACCCGCCAGGCGCCCCGTTTTACGGAGGCACCGATGGCGATCAGAATGACGTCTATCCGTCACTGATGACGGGCGTGATCTACGCGAAAGGCGACATCCTCTTATCGTCCAATCCGAGAATCCACGGCGTACTCGTCGGAAATTCGAAGTTTGAAATGTTCTCGGGCAGTGCCGATTTGATTTACAACTCTATATATCTCTCTGCTCCGCCGCCCGGTTTCGATGCCGGCACCGGGACTGAAATCAAGCTGGTGGTGGGCAGCTGGAAACGCGGTCTCTCTCCGTAGGGCCGGCTGTGCCAAAGTAGCCATCACTCTCCGAGTGATGAGCCCGGCCCGCGTTTACTGCCGTGTCGCACCCCGAACACGTCACCAACTCCGTTCCAGTACTGCAGGGCCGGCGGTGCTGGTCATTGCTGACGTTCCAATGACCGAGCGCGACGTCCGGCATGGCTGATCTGCAACTCTTTCGAATAAGGCTCGTCACTCGGAGAGTGACGGCTACTTTGGACGAGACCACAGGAGATAGTCTCCTGATTTGAGTCCAGCCTGCTGCGGATTCCTGGCGATGTAGCGCCTGAAGTGTTCGAACTGTTCGACGGAGCGGACAAGATGGTCGAACCCATCCTGCTGCCAAAAGCGACCGCACGTCTGCATGCGTTGATTGATGACGCGTCCCGTGAATCGTTTCCAGGCCTCACATTGCTGCAGCATGGAATCATCATCTGCGAAGGCGACAAGAAGGTGCGCATGATTGGGCATCACGACAAAGTCGCTGACAAGATAACGATCGTTATCAAAGTTCAGCAGACTCTCGGCGACGATTGCCGCGTTCTCCGGTTCCCTGAGCGCACACGAACCGTGACACTGGTCAAGTTCGTTGTGCCAGCGTTCTGAAAACGTCGTGAAGAATTCGATCTGAGCGGCCTGTTCAAGGTGTTGTAGCTCAATGCGCCAGCAAGGATCGCGTGGGTCAATGTCATGTTGCCGCAACCAATGCGATCTTTCGGCTCGCCAACGTTCCACGACGCTCTTCGGCATCGAATCATGTGTGCGGAATGTGACAAAGCAAACCACCCCGGCCTGCGACCAGTGAGGCAAACGGCGATCCAGCACAGCCACCTTTGTGTTTGGGTCAAAAAAGTGAAAGTCCATGCCAGCAGCATCGCAAAACCGGGTCGCCAAAAGTAGCCATCACTCTCCGAGTGATGAGCCGTGTTCGAAAATCCAGCAGGTCACGCTGGGGCGGAGTTTTGCCGGGGACAGGTTTACGCCGGTCCCACGGGACTCGAATTCTTCTCGGCTGCCATACGAAGTCATGCCAGCGGGCTCGTCACTCGGAGAGTGACGGCTACTTTGGGCGAGGACTGACATCATTGTCGGCAAAGCCGCCGTGGGATTGTAGCCATCACTCTCCGAGTGATGAGCCCAACGGCTATCAGGGCGGACGTTTCAGATCCTGAACACTGATGTCCGATTGTTAAGAAAACTGAATGTGTTTCCGAGCTCGTTTACACTGTGGACCAATAGAATCGGCCGCCGGCGTTGTCATGCCGTACCGGCACAGAGATTGCCTGATTGAAGGCCATGACTCAATGGCTCGCTTCAATCACGTTGACAACGCATTCGTCGCTGCGGAGTTTTTCGCTGCTGTGTTTTGTGCTGTTCGTGACGCACCCGCTGATGCACATTGCGTGCGCCGATGAATCCTCCTCCCCGGCCACACCGGTCGAGATTTCTGTGACACTTCGGGATGGCACTGTCCTGACAGCTGCCGCCGATGCTGAAACCAGCGATCAGTTTCTGGTGCTGAGGCTCACATCACCCGGCATCCTGCTCAGACGCTGCGTTCCATGGACACAGGTTGCGGAGGCTGTCCTTGACAGTGCGAGACTGAACGCAGAGGAGCTCAAAAAAGAATTGAAACGGCGATCGCTCGACAGCGGAGCCGACCCCCTGGAGTCCTTTGCGGTGCCAGCATCACCCGTGGCGACGCGATCTGCAGAAACAGGTCCGGCGACTGCCCACTTCGGCAGCACATCAAAGACTGCGCATGACCTTCGCATTCAGTCGCTGGACGTTTCTGCGGAAGTCGCCAACTGGGATCGCGATGCGGCGATTGACGGCATCCGCATCTTCATCCGCCCTCGGAACGCTGCAGGAGACGTCGTGCCCGTCAGCGGACAGATCAATATCAAACTGTTTGGGCAGGCATTCATGCAGGTCGGAGGCATCAGGGACAATCGCAGATTCGACGCGTTCCCCGCTCTGAGTGAATGGACTCAACGAGTGCGCAAACAGGACTTCGAAATTGACGGCGCAATCTACCAGCTGGCTTTTCGGCGCACCAATCCGGAGTTTAATCGTGAGCTGGGCTCGCTCGGCCTGACGCACGTTCGACTGTCAGTCGCTGGCGAAGGTGTGTTTGCGGCGTCCGACGCCATGACGCAGGTGCGTCCCTTCAGCGTATATCGCGACTGGCATCAGCAACTGACCGGTCACCGCTTTCTGCCCGCTGAGCATGCTGGCACCGGGAACTGACGTTCCCGAATGAACCGCATGCCGGTCGTTTCGAAACAGCGTGCTGTCATCAGCGAGGACCGAATCTGATGTCCTGTTGCCTGGCCTGCTGCAGCTGGTGATTTTGCTGGAACAGGTTTTCCATGTACTCCCGGTACTGCTTGTTCAGTTCTGTGTATCCAACGCCGGTGATCTCCGCCAAAGAAACATTCATTTGCGGATTTCGTCCATCAGGCCGGTAGATGTGTTCGAGCAAAGTCACGAGGTCATCCCGGTAGCGTCCATCGTCATAGTGCATCAGGAAATGGGCAACACCCGATGCCTGTGAATACAACTGCGCGCGGTTGGGATGGTGCTGGAATTCCTGTTTGCCCAGGCGACAGAACGTTTCGAGAGGAATGTAGAAACCGTCCCGCAGCAGGCGCGTTTGAGCGGCCAGTTGCCGGATGTGATCCGGGCGTCCGACTTTGATCACGCCGTCCTGCACGTCGAACGATTCGAAATAGCAGGCCAGTCCTTCGATCACCCAGAATTCTGACTGGCCCCCCAGGATCCACTCCTGATATTTACTGCGAGTCCTTCGAGCGATGGTCCGCGACGCTGTCACTCGCGCCTGTCTGGTGGGAACGTCGAGAATTTGATGAGTCGCCTCGTGGAACAAAGTATCCAGACCATCGCGTTTTGCATTTTTAAAGAAATAGCAGCGGCGGTCCGGTTGCCAGTACAATCCATTGGTTTCGATCTCAGGTGGCACCTTTCGTCGAATCTGGCGTTGATATTCATCTCGAGTGGCGTAGTACCAGACTTCCATGGGAGCCGGTGTCCGCGCACGACTTCGGCGGCGAACGGTTGCCTGTTCAAAGCGTGCCTTCAAATCGGCCGGTGTATCGAAGAATGCTGCAAAGGTTTGTCGCAGCCATTCGTAATAGGTCTCCAGCCGCTGCGAAAGCAGGACTCCTTCTTCGAGGCCGACGTTGGTGCGCACGAGGAAGTGTTCGGATTCGATCTCCCAGGCGTTGCGGAAGTCACTGCGAATCAGATCGTCCTTTTGTTGGGAATGCCAGCTGCCTTTCCACGGACGCATTCCCTCTTCGTAGCGTTTCAGATGTCCCCGCGGAATCCAGCCGAATCGTGCATCGAGAAGATGGGGTGTGCGACCGCCTCTCTTTTTCGCTTCCCAGGGAGATACCCATTCACCTGCATAAGTGTCGTCGTCGTCGTCGTGCAGCGGATCGTGGAACTTTTGCTGCCCAAGGATGGCCCGTGCGTTGGCGTGGTCGGGATTGAGCCGCAGGACATCCTGAACAAGCCTGTAGGCGATTGACGGCAAGCCGGCTCTCAATGCTTTCCGAGCGAGGGTGTAGAGATCCTTAGCGCGATCCTCTCGAAGTTGCCGCGTTGTTTCGCGCCATTGACGTTCTGCTTCCGGCAGGCTCAGACTGATGGGCAGAGTGACCATTCGAGACGGGCCGGTGGTCGGGTCGTCCGTCGTCAGGTCCAATGACATCTGCGTGACGTCCGTCGCCGCCTGGTCCAGTTCGTTTTCGCGACACCACTCACTCACCTGATTCAGCTCAAATGCGAAGTCCTTTTGAATCGTCGCGCGTTGTTCCAGGATATATCGGTGGCGGCGACTCTCTTTTGCGGTTGTCTGCTGCTGGCCAGCGGCCATGCTGCAGGACAATTCGACAATCGTCATGAACAGAACAAGGTGTCGAATCAACGCTGCAAAGCTCATACCCGGTCGCCTGTTCCCTGGACATTCAATGTCAAAATAATCGAAACCAGTCTACCGGCAGTTGCAGACCTCCAGCAAGGTGAAGCTCAAGAGCACCGATCTGATGCACGTTGCAACATCATGCCGCGACGACACGCCGGGTCGGAGCCAGTCCCATTTCCTGCGCCGCCTGTGAGAATCGCCGGTGAGTGCGATCTTGACAGGAATCCAGGCCGGCCCCGGCAAACCCTTGCAGTGCCGGAACTTCGGTCGCCATGCGGTTAAGATTTATGCGCGCAGTCGGCGGCTTGTCATTCTATGGGTTTGCGCCGTTCCGGCAACGCTCGCGACCTGCGGTCCGGCCTACCTGAATCATGCGGGTGAGTGCGATGGTGACAGGAAGCGACCGACAGGCAGAATCTGCCGGGATCCGCCGCAATGATTCAGGGCTGCTGGCAATGTTGTCTCAACGCTTCAGGAAATGGCATGCAGTCCACTTGTCACGATGGGCCTCTTTCCATTTCACTGCTGGGTGAGTCGCCGGATCAGACTTTCTCCGGAAGGCCGACTCGAGGGCATGTCGTCAGCAGAACGCAGTCCTGGCATTGGGGGCGGCGGGCGATGCAGGTTTTTCGGCCGTGAAGAATGATACGATGTGAATACTCGATCCACTCTTTTTTCGGCAGCACTGCAATCAGATCCCGTTCGATGATGTCGGGGTTAACGGATTCAGTCAGCCCCAGCAGGTTGGAGATCCGTTTGACATGGGTGTCCACGACGACTCCGGACGGGACTCTGAACCAGGTTCCCATAACGACACTGGCGGTTTTGCGGCCGACGCCGGGCAGCCGCACCAGCGCGTCCATATCCTCCGGCACGTCGCCATGGTGGTCATCGACCAAAGTCTGAGCCATTGCCCGGATGTTGCTGGCCTTGTTGCGGAAGAATCCCAGCGGCTTGACGATCTTTTCGACAGCCGACTGCGTGCCGCGAGCCAGACCGGGTGCATCGGGGTATTTCTGAAACAGCTCCGGCGTCGCCATGTTGACTCGGACGTCAGTACACTGAGCTGACAGGATCGTCGCCACGAGCAGTTGAAAAGCCGATTCATGCTGCAGAGCGCACTCAGCTTCCGGAAACTCTTTCTTCAAGTGACGAATCACTTTTCGGACGCGTGCCTTGCGAGTCCTGATCAGAACTTCGTTTGATTTTGTCGCTTGCCTGGCCATGTCGATTCCAGAGCAGTGTTCGAAAAGTCGTGTGGGGTTCCGGCTCGCGGAGGCAATGGATCATGGGCTCCGGCCCTTCCGCTGTGGCCATCAATCATCACCATACGCTGTGAGTTGCTGACGGGCACGGAGTCGGTTCCGCTTCATCATATCGACTTCGATTGCCGCAACCCAGGCAGCGTGTTGCATCGTGGCAACGTTCGGTGCCGGCAGGGGCGCGCCTCGCCGTGACAGCAAATTCATTGACCAGTGGCGTTTTGCCAGCAGGTTGTCCGCGGACGGCTGTTGCATACGGGCAACACGGCCTGTCAACGACAGTGAACGGCCTGGTCATTCTGTCAACGATCGGATTATTTTTGTATCTCGTTTCGATGAAGCAACTTACGGCGAAACATATCGCGCAGGTGTCAAGTTTCGTGAACACAATTTGGCTTTTGGCATTCAGTCTGCTTTACACCCTTTCAGTCGACAACAAGTCGACCGGAGACCAAACCCAGACACTTGAACAAGATGAAACGGGAGACACACAGATGAACATTCTCAACGCACTCAGGAACGACGAAAACGGCTTCATTGTCTCAGCTGAGCTGGTTCTCGTCGGCACGATTCTGGTTCTCGGCATGATCGTGGGACTCACCGAATTGAGTTTCAACGTCAACGAAGAACTGGAAGACCTCGGCTCCGCCATTGGTGGTCTCAACCAGACGTACTACTACACGCTGTCAAGCGGTCACAAAGGGGAATCCGTCGGCAGCACGTTCCTTGATTTTGCAGACGAGTGCGACAATGCCTGCAACATCACCTGCAACTCACCCGGCCGTCGCGAAGTTGCCGGCTACTGATCAGCGTTGCACAATCCTCGGACCCACAATCCTCGGACCCACAACGACCGGACCCACAACGACCGGACCCACAACGACCGGACCCACGACACCCAAACCCCCGCGGACCCTTCCACGTTCCCCAATCCCGCCCGGCCGATTCCCTCTCGGCTGAACCCATCCTCGGCCATCCCCCCTGGCCACTGACGTATCTGTTGCGTCACTGCTGCGGATCAGTTCGAGATTCATCGTCTGACGATGAATCTCGTCTGATCACAATCCCGGACCGTATTCACGGTCCATCCGGAGCGGTTGCTCCATCGATTCCTCGGTGCTGACCTGGTCTGATGCACGGTTGGAATATCGTTTTTTTGTTTTGTGAATGATCAGGCGGCG
>JBDOMX010000392.1:0-1745 GCA_039831615.1 Planctomycetaceae bacterium | reverse complement strand
CGCACCAATCAGCCAAACACTGTTGCAGTCCGCCCAGGACTTCGCCACACAAATGCAGGACGCATTCATCTCAACCGAGCACCTGTTGCTGGCGATGACAAATACCGAAGACGTTGTGCAGCGTCTACTGAAACTCAACGCCATTGAAACCAGCGATATCCAACAGGCCCTACAGTCCATTCGCGGCAGCCAGCAGGTCACGGACCAAAATCCAGAAGACAAATACCAAACGCTGGAAAAATTCGGTAAAGATCTGGTCGAACTGGCTCAACAGGGGAAAATTGACCCGGTGATCGGCCGCGACACAGAAATCCGTCGGGTCATTCAAATTCTCTCGAGACGCCGCAAGAACAATCCCGTTCTGATCGGCGAACCCGGCGTGGGAAAAACGGCCATCGTTGAAGGATTAGCTCACCGCATCGTACTGGGCGACGTCCCACAGAACCTGAAGAACAAAACGGTTGTGGCCCTGGACATGGGAGCGTTGATTGCCGGAGCCAAGTATCGCGGAGAGTTTGAAGACCGGCTCAAGGCCGTGTTGCAGGAAGTCCAGCACTCGAATGGACGCGTGATCCTGTTCATTGACGAACTGCACACGGTTGTCGGAGCGGGTGCGGCGGAAGGAGCGATGGACGCTTCCAATCTACTCAAACCGGCTCTCGCCCGCGGCGAACTGCATTGCGTGGGAGCCACCACACTCGATGAGTATCGTCAACACATCGAGAAGGATGCGGCCCTGGAACGGCGTTTCCAACCGGTTCTCGTCGACGAACCCAATGTGGATGATACGATCTCGATTCTACGTGGCCTCAAGGAACACTATCAATCACACCACGGAGTGAAGATCACGGACGACGCGTTGATCGCGGCGGCCACTCTATCCGATCGTTACATCAACGATCGTTTTTTGCCCGACAAGGCAATCGATCTCATGGATGAAGCCGCGAGCCATCTGAGAATGGAAATCGACTCGATGCCCGCCGAAATCGATGAAGCGACCCGGCAGCTAACACGTTTGCAAATCGAAGCCGCCGCCCTGACGAACGAGTCCAGTGCAGAAAGCCAGGAACGGCTGGCCGATATCCGCCGCCAAATCTCCGACCGACAGGAAACCACCAACGCCTTGAAAGTGCGGTGGGAGAATGAAAAACAGGTACTCTCGCAACTGAAACCACTACAGGAAGAGATCCAGCGACTCAAGACCGATTACGAACAGGCGTTTGCGCGGGCGCACAGTACAAATTTGAACGATGACTTTATCCGTGCTCAAGAAGCACAGACATCGTTGAAACAAGCCGAACAAGACTTAGCCGACCTCAGCCTGCGATCACAGCAAATCGACTCCTGCACCTCGGAACGATTGTTGCGAGAGGACGTCACCCAAGAGGACATCGCCCGGATTGTCAGCACTTGGACTGGCATCCCGCTCACCCGCATGCTGCAGACCGAACGCGACAAACTGCTCACAATGGAAGACGCGATCCACGGTCGGCTGATCAATCAGCACGAGGCTGTCACTGCGGTTTCTAATGCCGTGCGACGATCGCGTTCAGGTCTGCATGAACCCGACCGACCCATCGGCTCATTTCTGTTCCTTGGACCAACCGGAGTCGGAAAAACCGAGTTGTGCAAGGCATTGGCCGAATTCCTGTTCGACGACCAGCGATCCATGGTCCGCATCGATATGAGCGAGTTCATGGAACGCCACTCGGTAGCCAGACTCATTGGAGCGCCTCCCGGGTACG
>JBDOMX010000517.1:0-1747 GCA_039831615.1 Planctomycetaceae bacterium | reverse complement strand
ATTTTCAACATCAACGACGGTCGCTACCGCTGCCCCAGCACACAACAAGGCTATTCGCCCTTCAGCACCTGGACTCGAGGCCTGGCCTGGATCATGTGTGGCTACCCCGAGCAACTGCAGTACTTGCAGCTGATCCCGGACCAGGAATTGCAATCTGTGGGAGATCCGGAAGCGATTGAAACCGAGATGCTTCAAGCCAGTCGAGCCACCTGCGATTTCTATATCGAACACACCCCAACGGATGGAATTCCGTATTGGGACACGGCCGCTCCGGGATTGAGCCACATGCCCGACCATTTGACTCAGCCCAGCGATCCGTTCAACGCATGGGAACCCATCGACAGTTCGGCGGCCGCCATCGCCGCTCAAGGCCTGTTGCGACTCGGCAGGTACCTGCAACCCACGGATCCCGCGGGGGCGCAACGCTACTGCCAAGCTGGCCTAACCGTGATGCGGACCCTGTTGAACCCAACTTATCTCAGCGAAAACATGGACCACCAAGGCCTGCTGCTGCATGCGGTTTATCACCGCCCGCGCGGCTGGGACCACATCGCAGAAGGAGCCTCGATTCCGTTTGGCGAATCGTGTATGTGGGGAGACTACCACTTGCGCGAAGCCTGCACCTACCTGGAGTCACTGAGCGAAACTGGACCAGACTACTGCTTCTTTGGACCGTCGCCGCATGCCACGCGATCGGAATCTGACTGACCCGCTGGGTGCGTCACGGCGGGATCGGCTTCGAATGAAAGTTGTATCTGCGAGCGAACGAGACCACTGGGAATCCGATTGCGCAAGCGGTGAACCGAGTGAAAAATGAAATCGAAGCGGACACAACCGTCCACAGCCGTGTGGCACTGGTCACCGGCGGTACGCGAGGAATCGGCCTGGGAATCGCCGCCAGCCTGGCGTCCGAAGGCTACGATCTGGCGCTCAACGGAGTGCGGGATGAGGCCTCCGTTTCAGACGCACTGGATTTGATCCGGGATCGCGGCGGTCGAGTGATCTACTGTCGTGGGGACATCAGCGACCCATCCGATCGGCAGCGCGTGATCGAGCACATGCGTTCGGAATACGGCCGTCTGCACGTGCTGGTCAACAATGCTGGAATCTCGTCTGTGGGACGTAAGGACCTGCTGGAGGCGGACGAATCGAGCTTCGATCGCGTGTTGGCGGTCAATTTGAAGGGACCGTATTTCCTGACCCAGTTGGCGGCCAACTGGATGATCGACCAGCGCCGACAGCAAACAGACTTCCGCGGCGCCGTCATCAACATCTCATCAATTTCCGCAGAGTTTGTCTCGACCAATCGTGGCGACTATTGTCTGTCCAAAGCCGGCATCGGCATGGCCACCCGGCTTTGGGCTGTGCGTTTGGCGGAATTCCAGATTCCCGTCTACGAAGTTCGACCGGGAGTGATCCGCAGCGACATGACAGCGGGGGTCACTGAGAAATACGATGCCTTGATCGCCGAGGGTCTGACGCTGGAGCGGCGTTGGGGTGAACCGGCCGACGTGGGAACAGCGGTGGCCATGCTGGCTCGCGGCGACTTGCCATATGCCACCGGACAAGTACTGCATGTCGATGGTGGTATGACCATTCGCGAACTGTGATGCGGTGCGCCACACACTCAGTCTCTGAAATCCAGCGCCTCAAGTCATCCCCGGCCAGTCGCAGCATTTTTTTTGTCCGCTCCCGCAGCCGGAATGCGATTGAGGGGGAGACAGGCTTTCGACGCAAGACCGCGCAC
>JBDOMX010000154.1:0-7267 GCA_039831615.1 Planctomycetaceae bacterium | reverse complement strand
CGGGTCGAGGTCAACACAAAAGCAAATGCCACCGCGATGCTGAGCCAGGTGCTCAACTGCCAGCCTCAGTCGCCGCGGACCGGACGGGCCGAGCATCAGCCAGTTTGCCCCACGTGGAAATGATTCGTCCGGGATTGTTTCGCTGAAGACTTCGTAGTCGATCCAGTGATCTTCCACAACCACCCTGGACTTCGGCACCCCTGTGGTTCCGCCCGTTTCGAAAACGAAGATGGGCTTGTCCTGAAGCGGTTGAGGCACCCAGCGGCGCATGGGGCCACCCCGCAGCCAGTCGTCTTCGAACAGAGGGAATTTCTTCAGATCGTCGAAGCAATTCACATCCTTGAGCGGGTCGAAATCAAACTCCTTTTTCTTTTGCAGCCAAAATTCGCTGCCAGTGTCGTCACCGAAATGCCACTGCACGGTTTCCTGTGTGTGCTTGTCAAGAAGGTCACGCTGACTGGCTGCCACTGTACTCAAATCCACGGTGGCTCTTTCTCATCATCAATGGAGGGTAGTGGAGACTATTCAGGCTCACGCCACGAGAACACGATTCTCGGTGTGTGTTGAGTTCGCGCAAGCAGCAAACGTCGATCACATCCTGACCAACGAAGCCAAATGCAGCTTTCGCTACTGTGCTCACATACTAGAATCGCAGGATCAATTTTCCAGCCAGCACACCCGGCATCACGGCAGGGCGTCAGAATCGAGGCTTTGGATACGGTTTTGTATCGCAAATGCGAATGAGGATTCCCAAAGGATGAAACGGAAGCGAATCGGTGTCCTGACGGCCGGAGGCGACACCCCGGCACTCAATGCCACCATTTACGGAATCGTGGAGGAGGCCAATCGCCGCGACACCGAGGTCGTCGGGCTCATTCGAGGCTACGCCAGTCTGCTGGGGGACGAAGTTCCCACCGTTCTGCTGAATCCGCTCATGACGACGATTCCGGAACTCGATCCCTGCATCGGCGGGACAATTCTGGGGTCGTCCAGGACTTACGTGGAACCGGACTCTGACTTGATGGATCCTGTTAAGAAGAATCTCGAGCGGCTCAAGCTGACCGGTCTGATCTGTATCGGAGGCGACGGCACTATCAATGGCATGCAACCGCTCGCCGAGGTGACACCGTGTGTGCTTGCTCCGAAAACGATTGACAACGACCTGGGCCTCAACTACGCCGACGAACCCAACGACTGGACTCAGGCCGGACCGGACCGGGAATCGGTGTTGGAGATTTCCCGTGAAACCATCGGATTAGACGACATCAACAATTATGCGACGCCTGGATTCGCCACAGCCGTCTTCGTCGTCGCACAAAGCATCGACCGGATTCGCACCACCGCCGAAAGCCATCGACGAGTGGCCGTGGTCGAGGTGATGGGGAGGCAGTCCGGCTACATTGCTCTGGGAGCCGCCTACGGTCAACCGGATTTCATCCTGATTCCGGAAGTGCCGCTGAATCTGGACGAACTGGAACGGCAGGTTCGGCGGCTCTACGAAATCCAGCATCACGCTGTGATTGTCGTGGGGGAAGGTGTGCGAATGCCCAGTGGCGCCGAACTCGGTGCCGCAGAACAAACTTTTGATCCGGCTGGCAACATTCGTTACAGCGGAGCCGCCGACGCACTGGCCGGACTTCTTCAGGAACGCATCCAGGACGGCCTGTTTGAACGAATCCGTTCCAGCGAACCTTCAGGCTCCGCATTCTTCACTCGGAAAATCGGGCATACACAGCGGGGCGGCCGACCGATTCAGTTTGATCGGTTCTATGGAGCCCAAATCGGAGGCAAGGCGATGGAGATGGTGTCTCGCGGTGCCAGCAATCAAGTTGCCACGCTGCGGTACTCGACGGAAAACGGATTTGAGTTGTCATCGCTGACGGCAAACCGTTTGCGGGATCCGTGGGGAATGATTCATGCACGGACGGTTCACCCATCGATGTACGACGCAGAACGCATGCAACTGTCCGGCTTCGGTCGCGAATACCTGCAACCGATTTTCACGAATGCCATCGGTTGGGACGACGTGGAATTCCTGCGTGCCGAAACCTTCAGTCCCGGCAACCTCACGTCTCGGTTTCAGAGTGTAAACGTCGACATCCGCCGACGAATCCGCCTGCTGTAGCTGTCGCCCCGTCATTCGCAGATCGGGATCGCATCGATTTATGGCAGTCTCATCTCAGCGGGAATCAACACCCCAATTTCAGCTGTCCGTTGTTCTGCAGAAAGATTCCAGCCATCTGTCCGCAGAGGTTCATGTAAAGGAATGATCCATGGTTGTGTCCCCCAGGGCCGATCAACGGACGCATAGTCAATCTGAGGGTTCATGAAGAGTTGATATTTTCGCCCGTTCAGCGAGGCGACGGCAAGGACCCGTATTTCGACATTGCCCTCATCACGCTCGCGATACCCGGCAGCGACAAACTGCGCAAATTCCACGATCATATCGGCATCCTCCCCCATGATGACGTACTGAGTTTGACTCAGGATGTCTTCGACCCGCACCAGGCCCCGTTTGCCGGTGTGCGTATTGGAAATGACAAATCGCGTCTCCGCCACCTTGTCACGCAGCATCATGTGCCACGAAAAATGATGAGCTTCGTTCGTCCAGTGCACATTGCCCGGGTACAGAAAGTGGCGAAACGGAAATAACAGTTGCCAGGTGACAAAGACACCAGTCGCCGCCACCGTCGTGCGGTTCCTCCAAGTCCAGGCAACAGAGGAATCGGACGGACCTGATCGACGCGTGCCCCTGCGAAACAACGCCTGCCGGAAACTGCCGGCTGGAAAAAACAGCAGCGTGGCACCGATCATGAACCAGGGAAATATTCCGATGTCCCACAAAAAGACATTGGTCAGATGGAATCCCAGTGCCGCGGCGTATGCGATTGTTCGCGTCGGCCGCCAAAACAGCGCAGGGACAACCAGCAGATCAAAAACCAATCCGCCCCAGCAAATCAGATACACCACGAAATCGGATGTCATCCAGGGACCAATCACTGGCAGATAAGTTCGCTGCTCCAGCCAGATTCGCATTGGCATGCCATGCAGCCAGTCGTCATTGATTTTTGCCATGCCGCCGTAGATGTAAGGAATGGCCAGTTGAACTCTGAGCAGCCAGAGCCATATCTGTGGTGCGGTGTGAACGCGTCCTTTTCGGCGCACCAACGCATCGACCGACCACATGCGGTGGGCTGGAACGAAAACCATGATGCCGGAAATCAGGCAAACGAGGTAGTAGTGGTTCTGGTAGAGCGATTTTTCGAGCAGAAACACATACGTCATCCCGAGAGCAAACATGGTTGCACTGAAACGGTAGCAACAGCCCAGCATGATGCCCGCCGCCGCGAAGACGAGGACCCAGTAATGAATGATCATTCCCTGGCCGGGCCACGGCTTCACCCAGCCGAATCCTGGATACGTGAAGTGGAACGGCGGCTCGATATACAATGCTGCGACGGATCCCCAGGATAGAGACGCGGCGACATCGTAGAGCATGATCGCACCGAAAAAGATACGAAAACACGCGAGCGGCAGCACGTCGACTGGGACAAAGAGTTGCCTGCAACAACTGCTCAGGGGAGATTCCGGTGCCGGACCGTGATTCGCATTCACGCTGTTGGGGGATGTCATCGCACGACCGAAAGGATTGTGCCACCGCTGCGAACTCACTGGCTCTGGAGGTTCGCTCACTCCGTCTCGCGGCTTACAGCGTATTACGCTGATTCGTGGCCGCGGCGGGAGTGCCAGAGCCCATAATTCATTGGTCCCCGCGAGCCAGTGCCCACCACGACAATTCGAAAACTGCTTTAGATGAAGTCGTACGGTTTTCGCAATGGCCGCGAACGAAGTGCATTGGCTTCGGCGTTGTTGGAGAATTCTTCCTTCGCCGGATCCCAGTGCAGTTGTCGCCCAGGTCCCAGCTTCAAAGCAATGGTGGCAACATTACAGACCGACGCACTGCGGTGACCGATCTCGACGTCACTGATCGGCAACTTCCGTGTCCTGATACACTGTAAGAAGTTGTTGATGTGGTCATCGCTCCGGTACAGCCGCTTGTCGCCTGGCTTCAGCTTTGTGTTCACGAGATCCCGCGGAGTGGATTCCAGTTTTCCTCGATTCACGAGGATCTCGCCTTTTGATCCGATGAAACGGTTGCTGCCGTTTTCATATTGGCGCGACTGATCTCCTTCTCGCCACTGACCAATTTTGAGTTGAACGCCGTTGGCATATTCCATCGTGACCCGACAGGTTGACGAGACATCATAGAGCCCCGTCTTTCGTCCTTCGTACTCCACGCTGTCGGCGATGGCAGTCACCGGACCGCTGTCGTCAGCCCCCATGGCCCACTGGGCGATGTCAATATTGTGTGCCCCCCAGTTGGTGATTTGACCACTGGCATAGTTGAGAAAGTAGCGAAAGTTGTAATGGTTTTCGTTTTGGTTGTACGGACGGAATTCGGAGGGCCCGACCCAGAAATCGTGATCAAATCCGGCAGGTGGAGCCGAATTGGGGATGCGTTTTCCTGAATCGAATCGGGGCTCACCTTTCCGATCGAAGAACCGGAACTTGACCTGAGGAATCCCAATCTGGATTTCTTTGAGCTGTCCAAGGTAGCCATTCAGCACGAGCTCACAGGCGACGCGAAAATTCTCGGACGACCGCTGCTGTGTGCCGGTCTGAAAGATTCGCTGATTGCGTCGCGCCGCATCAACCATTCTGCGGCCTTCGTCGATTGTCAGCGCCAGCGGTTTTTCACAGAAAACATCCTTGCCGGAATCACAGGCGAGAATTGCGGGAATGGAGTGCCAGTGGTCGGGAGTCACGACGACAACGGCGTCAATATCAGTGCGGTCGAGGATTCGACGAAAGTCCCGGTAGTGGTCAACTTTTTTGGTGACAGCTCGATTCCCCTGCTGTGCTTTGACCTTGTCGATGTCTTTCTGCGCAAGCCGCACATGCGACTGATCAACGTCGCAGATCGCGGCAACCTGCGCCCCGCGCTGCAGGAATCCGCCCATGTCGCTGCGCCCACGTTCACCGGTTCCGACGTGCGCGGTCACAATGCGTTCGTTGGCGCCGAAGATCGTGGATGGGATATACAATGGTGCGGCCATCGTGCCGGTGACGACGCCGGCAGTCTGCAGAAAATGACGTCGCGTCGGTCGTGTTTGAATCGTCATGACGATTTCCTTTCCAGTCGACCCCTTGCCTGCCCTGCGGGCATCCTGGTCCCCTCACAAAGGGGAGAGGAACTGGAGTCTGTCGTATCCACATGTCCCTCCAGTGAACGGGGGACGATTTAATGACTGCAGGAAACAGCTGCTTCCTTCTCCCCGAGTGGGGAGCGCGACGGATGAGTGGCTGCCACCAAACTCAAATCAACGGATGCAACTGTCAATGCGTGATTGTACGTCAGTCGTTCCCGTAACAACGGCTCGAGCAGTTTCGAAAAGAGCTGTCATTCGTCCATAAGTTCAAGTTTCGTATCTGTCGAGCCGCCTTCAGGTACAGTCACTTTCAGGGTCGTGGTTCCAGGGGATGCGTAGACTTTGGGAAGCAGGTCCTTCAGTCTCGACGTCTCTCCGGAACCGGAACCGGAATCGTCGTCCAGCCGACTCGGCACGGGTTCTTTCACAGTTTTTCTGACGGAAACGGCGTGCTCCCCCAGGACTGCGCCATCGTCATCTTCATACGTTGTCATTTGATATTCACCGTCTGCGTCGGTAATGGCGTGGGCGGTCAGATTCTTTGTGGCCGAATGGAACAGCACGTTGGCGCCGTCCACCGGTTCGCCTTTGTATGTCACGATCCCGGAAACCGGGTACACCGTTTCGCGAGCACCGACCCATTTGTCCGATCCGCCGCCACCGCACCCCAGGATCGAACCAAGAGTGAGCCCGAGCACGCAGGTGACCTGGGATCGAGACTGAAGAAGAGAGTACATCGCATTCCTCAACTAAAACGAGCGCCCCGCCGAAACACGACGGGGCGCTCCCACATTGGATTCACACGAACCACCGTGGGTCCGTATTAAAACTCTCCGATGACTTCGCCACCGGCCATTGTGCCCAGTGCACCCCATACGCCATATGGACTCGGCCCAGTGATGGACTCCACAGCCCCCTGATTGCCCGAATCAATGTTTTCACTGATGAAGCGGACAGATCCGTCAGCCATGGCCACCTGAACACCGCCCGTGTGGCGACTGCTTGGTGGGAACATTCCACCTGCCCAGTGACTATCGGCTTCCTGACAGGAAGGTGCATTCGGCGGAAGCATCGTGTTGAATCGCGTAAAGATCGACGCTCCATCATTCCAGCGTGCGCCGCGGAACCCATCGTCGGTGTTAATGTCGACGCCAGGAGCGAACTCGCCATCTACAAACTGCGAGGCACAGAAAGCTGGAGTGTCCGTGGGCGCACCCCCGAGATCCGCCACTCGTCCAAATCCACGTGCCGTCGTCGGCGTCGCATGCTCCGACATCGCGATTGTATTTGACGTCCCGTCGGTCACGTCTCTGATTCGTCGGTACGACTGCTTGGAGAAGAGACCCCTCGCTTTTTCACACGTACGATCGGCCGGATCAACAATCTCGAGATTGTTCGAACACATCTCACGTGATGTGTCACCCGAGCAGTAGTTGTAGTTGGTCATCGCTTCCATGTCGGAGCTGGTGTTGCGCAGATTGCCATCGGAAGGACACTGCATCGTGGCGACCTGGATCATGAAGTAATCTCGTCCACTCCACGGAGCTCCCACATTCGCCTGGTAAGCGGCCCAGAGATTGCCCTGATCGTAGTACGGGAGCAGATCGATGTGAGCGCTAATACGATGCCGACCGGTTTGCTGGGTCGGACAAATGCTTGATGACCGACAGCCGGACCCGGTTGTCCCACCTGGGAACCGCAGGTACACGTCGTGGTAATTGTGAAGTGCCAGACACAACTGCTTCAGGTTGTTCTTACACTGAGTTCTTCGAGCGGCCTCACGTGCCTGTTGCACCGCTGGTAACAGCAGCGAAATGAGAATCGCGATGATCGCGATTACCACCAACAGCTCGATGAGCGTGAAGCCTCTGCTTCTCACGCGCGTCTTCGTCATTTGAAGTTCCCGAGAAATAGTGGGCGCGCCGTGACAAAAATGATGGACAGCCAATCTGTTCATCTCAAAGTCCCTGGAGGAGTTTCCTTCGTCGGAGCCGGTCGTCGGTCGCTCACAATCAAGTGACCGACGACTGGTGACAGAGAAGGCAACTCCGGACGTT
>JBDOMX010000650.1:0-1753 GCA_039831615.1 Planctomycetaceae bacterium | reverse complement strand
GAAACGTTCGTCAAATCCGCCAATTTGGTGATAAGCTGATTTTCGGATCGCCAGTGTGCCACCCTGCCAATTTTGTCGTACGCGTTCAGGGATAGCATCCAGCGTGGCTCGATTGCTCTGAAGCAGGCCGGTCGTCGTGTGTTCGTCTAAACAAAACAAGAAACGGTGTAAGTGCACGACATCGCAATCCGCTTCCAAATGATGCAGAATCTGTCGTCCATAATCTGCAGGCACCAAGATGTCTCCGTCATGGCAGACGATGATGTCGGCACGACTTTCACGAACGCCGGTGTTGAAGGCCCAGGATTTCTTCCAGTCCATCGAACCTGATGGGTCGGGCAAGTGAATGTGACGGACTCCGTCGGGAAGACCTGAAATGATCGTGTCTTGATCCTGTTCCACCACAATACACTCCACATCAATTCCGCGCTGTGCGCGGATCGAGTGGATGGTGGCGATCAGCTGCGGCAGTCTGTCGATCCCACGATGTGGTATGACAAAAGTGACCTGGGGCGGCCGGCTGTTGGTGAACGGCGCATCATCCAAGAGAATCGGCCATTGCTTCAATGCGGCTCGCATCAATTGCCTGCCCAAACGAGGGAAAACGTGGCAGCCATGTAGATCGGACGAAAACTCACCGGAGCAAGAGATGCCAAGTCCACCCGCTCCTACGGTGATCTTGTCGGTTCGATTCCGAGCCTTCAGCCAGCCATTTGCTGAAATGAAACTGGGGATGTAACGCGGCAGGTCGAAGATTGCGGCCCCGACTTTGTTACGGAGTGTGTGGCGATGTGCGGATCTGATGTGCATGCCGATTTGAGGGGCACCAATGGCTGCGGTTAACGATTTGATTCACGATGGTCGCGGAAGTGGCGATCACCCCGACGGCGATAATCGCGTGCAAAACCGTTTCAACTTGGAGAGACCGCGATGCGCCGGGTAGTAGCTAACCGTGAGCAAGAATCGCTTGAGCTCAAAGCACTGGGGGAATATCACTGCGGCTCGCAGCAGATTCCAGGCCGAGTAGAGTGCCGATCCTGTCGGGTTATAGCGGACTCGGAGTAAGTATTTTCCAGCATGGGCTGCGCGACGGAGTCGATGCGGAGCCTCTTTGATGTCCGCCGACTGCTCAATCATTTTTGTGTAGTCACGGATGATGCGGTGCGAATGCTGATCTCGCTGTGCTCCGTGCATACGTCGGGTTGCCAGAAACGAATCGAGCTTTTGGACCTTGGTGCGGAATGCCATGCGGATCCACAAATCGGTATCGGGTGTGTATGGGATGCGTTCGTCCCAACCTCCCACGGTCTGCAACACGTCACGCCGGAAGAACGCCGCTGGCTGGGGAATCCAAGTTTTGAACAAGAACAAGGACTCCAACCCAAAGGAGCTCGACCGGTAACGTGCTAACTCGTCACCGTTTTCGTCCACCTTGATCGTGTCACCATAAACGAGTCCCAGTTGGTTGTCGGCCTGCAACGCGCGTACGACGCACTCGATCGTGTCGTCCAGGTAGTAATCGTCCGAACTTTGAATCGCGATGATGTCGCCGTTTACGCGTTGGAAGCCTTTGTTGACAGCATCCACCACGCCGTTGTCTGGTTCCGAAATCCAGCACACTTCCTCGCGGTTGGAGTAGGAGCGGAGCACGTCAATTGTTCCATCAGTCGATTGACCATCGACGACGATGATCTGGATCGGCCGATAGTTCTGATTGAGGATTGAGTCGATCGTCTCCTTGATGAACTGGCCT
>JBDOMX010000645.1:0-1758 GCA_039831615.1 Planctomycetaceae bacterium | reverse complement strand
CGCCGAGTCGGCTCCCACGGCAGGACAAGTTTCCGGTGCCGTGATTCCCGGTTTCGCCACGTGATTCGAGACTGTTGACAGACTGAAAACTTAGTAGTATCGTGCGCAGCTCCACTGTGTGCCCGGAGTCCGCTCCGGGTTACTCCAGACTCATTTTTCTCAACGGCAGGCGGTCTCAATCGCCATCCGGGACCGAGGAAGTGAAGATGGACATGTGAATAATCCTGTCACCTGACGTGCTGCTCTTCCGGGAATGAACTCCGTTCTTCCATGTCGGGGAAAGCATCCGGACAGGCCGGTTGGGCCGGGCCGTCGTATGACGGTCAGCGGTACTACAAAAGTGGGACAATGTCCCACTTTTTTTGTTATGGCGTCATTGCTGAACGGCTCTTGACCATGAACGGACCTGAAATCCTGAGGATCGTGGATGCGATTCACCGCGATAAATCGATCGATATGGAGATCGTATTCGAAGGGATTGAGCAGGCAATCCTCTCAGCAGCGAGGAAGCACTTTTCTGAAGACGAAGAGCTGATCGTTCAGGTGGACCGGGTCACTGGAGAACCATCGCTGACATGTGATGGTGCGCAACTGGACTCTGACCTTCTGGGAGATTTGCTCGGCCGCATCTCAGCGCAGACCGCCAAGCAGGTCATGATTCAGAGAATTCGCGAAGCGGAACGCGACGCTCACTATGAAGAATTCCTGGATCTTAAAAGTCAGATTGTATCAGGCAGCGTCACCCGAGTTGACCGTGGAACTGTGATCGTGAATTTGGGACGTGTGGAAGCCATTCTGCCCAGAAGCGAACAGATCCATAAAGAAACGTATCGCGTTGGCGATCGCGTTAGAGCATGCGTCCTGGACGTGCGCAAGTCCGGCTCGCGGGTCCGAGTGATCCTGTCACGCACCCATGCAGATTTTGTCAGACGTCTTTTTGAAGTCGAGATTCCGGAAATCAACGACCGTGTGATTGAGGTTCGCTCGATCGCCCGCGAAGCTGGTCATCGGTCCAAAGTCGCGGTTTCGTCCAATGATACGTCGGTCGACTGTGTAGGCGCCTGTGTTGGTGTCCGCGGTGCAAGAATCCGCGGCATTGTTGAGGAACTCAACAGCGAACGCATCGATATCGTTCGCTGGAACGATTCGTTGCAGATTCTGGTTCCGAATGGTCTGCAGCCGGCAGAAGTCGAAGACGTAATCCTCTGTCCGATGCTCGGCAAGGTTCTGGTACTTGTCCGCGATGATCAACTTTCACTGGCAATCGGCCGGCGTGGTCAAAACGTCCGCCTGGCATCGAAGCTGGTTGGCTGGGACATAAATGTGATGACACAAGAGTCCCTGGATGAGCAATTAGACATCTCGATCGCAGCGTTCAGCGTTGTCCCGGAAATGGCTCCCGAGCTGGTGGAAAACCTGGTGTCACAGGGTTTTTTCACCTTTGACGATCTGTCAGTGATTGAACCCGACCAGTTGGCAGATCTGGGTGGGCTGACTCAGGAACAGTGCGACACAATCGTTGATTTTGCAGATGTTGAAAGCCTGCGGATCGAAGAGGAGGAACGATTGGCAGAGGTTGAACGAAAGCGAAATCCACCACCGCCACCTCAGCAAATTGTGACCGCGGAACCTGCAGCCGATGGTGACAGTTTACCCAAAGCTGACACAGCGGATGCTGACACAGCGGATGCTGACACAGCGGATGCTGACACAGCGGATGCTGACACAGCGGATGCTGACACAGCGGATGCTGACACA
>JBDOMX010000717.1:0-7311 GCA_039831615.1 Planctomycetaceae bacterium | reverse complement strand
ATTCGAAGCTCGGATTATGGCCCGTCACACGAACTCGCGCAAGTCATCCTCTTCTCCGTAAATTACCCGAAATGCGCGCCCCGTCTGATCCTGCGGGTCAATCGATTGGGCCTCGAGGGAATAGCTTTCGGCAATGGCCGGATCGATCTCGGCGTTGAGTCGGGCAAGCGCGAGTTTGCCGCGCGCCGTCGGGCCGTCCGCCATCGATTGTTCGTAGCGTGTCGTTGCCTGCTCCACGTCGCGCAGTGCCTCGTGGCATTGGCCCAAAGCAAACAGGTCGTCTGCGTTCAACGATGATTCGTCATTGGCTGACTGAATCACAACACGGTAACCGTCTCTCGCTAAGCGCGCGGCTGCATTCCTCAGATCCGGCTGTGCTGTGGCATGACGGAGCGCCCTGTAATCCGCAACGACGCGCTGATATCGAGACGCAATCGTGGGTGCCTGCTGGGCCTCAACAGTCGTCTGGATGAGTATCCCGAGAGGCAGCAGTGTCAGGACCAGTAATCGCATGTTTGGACCTCTATTTGACGTGTCATGGTTCCGTTCATAGGAGTATCCACAGGCAATACGGATGTCAAGCAACGTCGAATCGCGTCGTCAGCCAGTTCGAACAGACGGTCGCAGTCCTCGGTCGCTTGTACATGCTCCTCCAGCGATCGTGGCGCCTCTGTCCATGGCCCGGCGCGTCGTTTATCCACCCGCTGGACGCGTCCATCATCCACGATCATTCCGAGATTCCTGTTTACGTTCCAGGCGGCGACCGGCAACCGGTCCTGTTTCAATACGCCCATGCCGGATCATTGCGGCAATGCGTCGATCTGTCGTGGTTAACCTTGCCTAAGATCGAGTGGAATGATGCCGGTGTTTCTGTCGGTCAGGCCATCAGGTGAGCCAGACAATCCGGCGGGTGAGGAAGTGTCAGAGTGCTCGCTGTTCAAGCGTGATTCGCAGTTACGGCAACACAATTAATACAAAACCGTCGAATTTGCGTCACGAGCGGGATCGGGTGGCTGCCGTCTCTCGGAAAACGTTTTATAGTGATGAATCAGGACTTACCCCCTCCGCCTGCTGTATGTTGGTTGGGTACTTCGCGATTCACGACCGGCGTGCGACATTCTCACGTCAGCGCACGATTACCAATCGAGGATTGGCTGATGAAATCGGACTGGCTGCTGTTTTCGACCTGTGTATTGATTTCCATGACTTCCGCTGCGGGTGGTCTGGCCGATGACGCGGATCGACCTTACGGGATCGCTGCACGCATTCCGTGGACGACGTCCCGGATCAGCGGAACTCCGGACCCGCCACTACCGTATTCGACCGAACGAGTCTTCCCGCAACTGGTCTTCGATCAGCCGGTCGATCTGATCGCAGTCCCGGGTACCAATCAGATGCTTGTTGTGGAAGTTAAAGGCAGGCTGCGGACGTTTTCCAACCAATCGGATTCCGCCGATCCGGTACTCGCTGCCGACCTGCGAGAGATTCCGGATGTGAAAACAGCCGGCAATGCGCTGCAGCTGTACGGGTTTGCCTTTCATCCGGACTTTGAAACGAATCGACAGTGCTTCGTCTGCTACGTGCTGAAGTCGGGGGATCCCGAAGGGACACGCGTATCACGGTTTCGCGCCAGTTCTGTCGATCCACTCCGCATCGACCTGACAACTGAAGAAATACTGATCACCTGGCCTGGCGGGGGACACAACGGCGGGTCGCTGCAGTTCGGACCTCAGGACGGCATGCTGTACATTTCGACTGGAGACGGTTCACCTGGGTTTCCGCCCGACATTCATAAGTCGGGGCAGGACATCAGTAATCTCCTCGCGTCAACGTTGAGGATTGACGTCGATCATCCGGCGGACGGCATGCCGTATTCCGTGCCCGCGGACAACCCGTTTTTCGGTCGCGACGACGCACGCGGCGAAATATGGACCTATGGTCATCGCAATCCATGGCGCATGAGTTTCGACCGCGTGACCGGGGACTTATGGATCGGTGATGTCGGCTGGGAAATGTGGGAGATGATCTACCGTGCTGCGCCGGGTGCAAATTTCGGCTGGAGCCTGATGGAGCACACGCAGGTCGTGCATCCCGATGGTCCGCGCGGGCCAACGCCGATCACTCCACCCGCCGCCGCACATTCCCACACCGAAGCACGTTCGATCACGGGCGGATACGTCTACCGCGGGAGCCGTTTAGCGGAACTCGTCGGTACCTACATCTACGGAGACTACGTCACAGGAAAGATCTGGGGCCTGGTTGCGGAATCCCGTGATGCTCTGCCGCGTGAACTTGCCGATACCACGCTGCAGATCGTCTGCTTCGGAGTCGACCATCGACAGGAACTTTATGTTGTCGCGTACGATGGCACACTGCATCGTCTCGTCGCCAATCCGGTGTCCGCTGAACAAACAGAGTTTCCGAGACTCCTGAGTGAGACCGGATTGTTCAATTCAACGGCGGATCACCAGTTTGCTGCTGGAGTGATCCCGTACGCGATCAATGCGGAACCCTGGGCCGATGGAAAGCCCGCACAGCGTTTTGTCGCTCTGCCCGGAGAAACAATACTCGGTGTGCACAAGGATGGCAATATTCAGAAAGGTGACGTCAAAGGGGAGTGGAGCTACCCCGACGGTTCTGTGCTCGGAAAAACGGTGCTTCTGCCGACCGATCCGCAGACACAGCGACGTCTCGAAACACAAATCCTGCATCGCCACAGTGATCAATGGGAAGCGTACAATTACGTGTGGAACGACGAACAGAACGATGCATTGCTGGCAACCGGAAACGGATTCGACAGGTCATTTGAGATCAGCGACCCCGCGGCGGATGGCGGGGTCAGTCGGCAATCCTGGCACTTCGCGAGTCGGACTGAGTGCATTTTATGTCACACCACTCGCGGTGGATCCATCTACGGATTTCGCCCTGCGCAGCTCAATCGGGATTTTAACTATGGAACCGTCAGGGATAACCAGCTCCGGACGCTGGCCCACATCGGATTGTTCAGCGAACCACTGGTCGCGGGTCACCCGACCAGCGACCCGCCGATCAATCAGCTCCCTCACATGACTGACCCGTTCGACTCCGAAACGTCGCTGGCGAATCGGGCGAGATCATATCTGCACATCAACTGCGGGACATGTCATCGTCGCGGCGGAGGAGGGACCGCGTCCATTCAACTGGGGCAGACACGTTCGCTGCTCGAAACAGGTGTGCTTTCAAGACCAACGCAGGGCACGTTCGGAATCATTGATCCCTGGGTTGTCGCTGCTGCCGATCCCTACCGTTCCGTGTTGTACTACCGCATGTCCAAACTCGGCCGCGGCCGAATGCCGCATTTTGGATCGCGAACCGTTGATACTGATGGTCTCCGGCTGATTCACGACTGGATTCTGCAGATCGAAGACCCTGAAGGCACTGCCCCTTCAGAGTCTGCCGTGCGATTACAGACGATCACACAATCATCGCTTGATGCACTGCGGTCTTCGTTAGCTGCAGATGTGGACGCGCTGCAGGCGGACGTCGATCGTCTGCTGTCGTCCACCGCCGGCGCACTCGTCCTGGTAGAGGCGGTCCGCAACAATGAGAGTCAACTCACTCCCGCCGCACGTAGTCTGGCAGTCTCTCGCGGTGGCAATCATGCGGATGCAACCGTTCGAGATCTTTTCGAACCATTTCTGCCGGAACAATCGCGAATCCAGAGGCTCGGCAATACGATCGCTCCGGACGCGATCTTATCACTGCAGCCGGACATTGAACGCGGTCGGATGTTGTTTCTGGAATCACAAACAACACAGTGCCGGAACTGTCATCGGATATTCGATCATGGCAAAGCAATCGGGCCTGATCTGGCGGGCATTGGGTCGCGCCTGAGCCGCCAGGAGATACTGCTCAACATTCTCGACCCGTCTCGCAAAATTGATCCGAAGTATCAGACATGGCTGGTGCAGACTGAGTCCGGCCGGATTCATTCGGGTTTGTTGATTGAGCAGACAGAGGCGGTCGTCGTTGTCCGTGACTCCTCCGGGAAAGACACACATGTTCCCAGAGATGAAATTGAGCTGCTGGTGGCTCAGAAAAAGTCGCTGATGCCCGACTTATTATTCCGTGACGCCACCGCTCAGGACGCAGCCGACCTGCTGGCGTTCGTGGCATCCTTGAAATGATTCATGAACAGCATCACCGGCAGTTGATTGCTGATTGATACGTTCCCGTGTTTCGGAGTGACGCGGGTCAACGGGATGCCCAATATCTTGAAGTGGATGCGGCGCCACGCCGATCAATCCGACGTTCGGTGCATCAGATCCGGCTGCCAAATCCATGTGTCATGGCTCATCGTGCCAACTGATCTGGAACAGGTTGGTCCATGTTTCGATATCCGGCCTTCGTCCTTTCCTCGGGCTTCTTCGGGCCATAAGATGTGTCCGCTTCGTGCACCCGCCTCGTGACTTCCGGCCCCCAAAGAGATATCTCAATGAAAACGACGCTTTCCTGTTTCCTCTTCGTGCCGATGGCACTGATCGTTACAGCGGACCTGATGGCCGCCGAGTGGCGACAGTTTCGTGGCCCGAACGGTCTGGGCTCGACAAGCGAAAAGAATCTGCCTCTGACATGGAGCGAAACGGAGAACGTTGTCTGGAAGAGGGCACTCCCTGGCTTTGGCTCATCAAGCCCGATCGCCCTCGGGGACCGCCTGTATCTGACGTGCTACAGCGGCTACGGCACCGATCGCGAAAATCCCGGCAGGATGGAAGACCTGACTCTGCATGTTGTCAGCGTCAGCAGCAAAGGGGAAATCGTTTGGGATGTACATGTTCAGCCGAAGTTGCCTGAATCCGAACGGGTCCGGGATCATGGCTATGCGGGTCCCACACCGGCAACGGACGGCGAACACCTCTACGTCTTTTTTGGTAAGTCAGGGGTGTTCAAATTTGATCTGAATGGCAAGCAGATTTGGCAGGCCGACGTGGGAGAAAAAACGCATGGCTGGGGCTGTGGCACGTCACCGGTATTGCACGGCAATCTGGTCATCGTCAATGCCAGCGTCGAAAGCGGTTCACTGGTCGGTATCAACAAAGACAGCGGGAAGGAAGTGTGGCGCGCGGGAGGCATGGTCGCCTCATGGAACACGCCACACCTCGTCGATCCCGGTGATGGTCGGCATGAGTTAGTGGTGAGTGTCAAGAACAGGATTCTCGCCTTTGATCCGGAAACCGGCGAAGAGCTTTGGAACTGTGATGGAATTGAAGACTACGTTTGTCCCAGCATCGTCTCCCACGACGGGATTGTGTACGTGATCGGCGGCCGTCAATCAAAAGCCATCGCTATTCGCGCCGGCGGACGTGGCAATGTGACAGCATCGCACCGCGTTTGGCAAAAGAATGGTGGAGCGAATGTGTGTTCGCCAGTGATTCACGACGGTCATCTGTACTGGGTCAGCGACCGAAATAAGGTCGCCTACTGCATGAGGCTCGCTGATGGCGAGATCATCTATGCAGAAAGATTCCCGGACCAGCCTTATGCCTCACCACTGGTTGGCGATGGGAAGCTGTACATTGTGACTCGCAACGGTGGTACCTACGTGTTGGCGGCGAAGCCCGAATTTGAAGAACTGGCACACAACGATCTCGACGACCAGAGTACATTCAATGCCAGTCCGATCGTGGCCAACGGTCATTTATTTCTGCGGAGTGACAGGTTCCTGTATTGCATCAGCAAATGACGACCAGGATTCGTCCGAGCCGGCCACGTTCACTGCTGTCAGCCGGGCACCAATGCATTTGCCTTATTTACGTTTGTGTTGCTCTAACGGCGATAACGCAGTGCCCGTCCGGGCTGTTTCGTGTCGCGTGTCCCCACAGCTTCGCCACCTGAAAATACGATCCTGCCGTTCACGACCACGGTATCGATCCCTGCCGCCAGCTGGTGTGGGTCTGAGTAGGTGGCCCTGTCGAGAATCGTATCAGGGTCGAAGACGAACAGATCCGCAAATGCTTCGTCGCGGAGGATTCCTCGGTCCATCAGCCCAAATCGCTCTGCCGGGTAGCCGCTTGTCTTACGCACGGCTTCTTCCAGGGAGAAGAGCCTGCGGTCGCGCACGAGCGGGCCGAGCAGACGTGGTACGGACCCGTACACGCGCGGGTGAACGACGCCGTCGGGGTAATAAATCCCGTCACTTCCAAGCATGAACTTGTCGTGCTGGAGAAACGGATCGACGAGAGTGTCGTCGTTTTCATCTTCCCGGCCGGAAGAGAATACGCCCAGCACCGCCAGATTTTCCTCGATCAGGAGATCGCAGATGGCGTCGGCGGAATTCTTGCCGGTCTGGTGAACATACTCCGCGACGGACAGGCCCAGGTATTGTGAGTTTTCTTTCGATGGCAGCCACGCCAGTCGGATGCCTTCGAGAGCACCCGCATCGGGCAGTGAGGCAGCGACCAGTCGACGCACGCGTGGATCGGTCAGCTTCGGCGCCACATGCAATGGACCTTGTTCCCAGACTTCATATGGCAGCAGGGCGTGCAGCATGGTGCTCCCGGGGTGATAAGGGTACACGTCGAACGAGAAATCCACTTCGTTGACAGCGACGCGGTTGATGTATTCGAGAATTTCCTCGGAAAGCTCAGCCGTCTCAGACTTCAGGTGTGAGATATGTACGGCAACGCCGGCCCGTTTGCCGATTTCGACGGCCTCTTTGACTCCTTCGATCAGACCTTTCTTGTAGCGAACGTGCGTGACGTACAGCCCGCCGTACTCTGCCATCGCCTGGCACGCATTGACGAGTTCGTCTGTTGTCGAAAACGACTGTGCCACATAGTCGATGCCGGTTGAGATGCCGACCGCGCCGTCTTCCATCCCGCGGCGCACTTCCGCCTGAATCATTTGCGACTGCACGTCATCGGGAGCGGCTCGTCCCCAGCCCATCACCAGCGTGCGTACGTTGGCATAGGGGATCTGTGCGATTGCGTTCTGAGCTGAGCGGCCGTTGATGCACTGCATGTAGTCGGCGACGGTTTCCCACCCGCGGTAGTCCGGCACAGTGAGGCCGTCGATGGATCGCAGGTAGTGAATCCACTCGATGGCCGTGTCGGGCGAGACAGGTGCGTAGGAAATCCCGTCGGACATCAACACTTCGGTGGTCACGCCCTGGCTGATTTTGGGCAGGAAGTGAGGCTGCTTCAACAGCCATCCGTCGGAGTGATTGTGGACGTCAATACACCCGGGAGCCACGATCCGGCCGGTGGCGTCCACAGTTACCGCGCTGTTGGTTGCATCCAGCGCACCGATGGCAACGATCCGATCACCACGAAT
>JBDOMX010000879.1:0-7317 GCA_039831615.1 Planctomycetaceae bacterium | reverse complement strand
AAAATCGCAACCGAACACGAGGCGCAGCATCAGGACGAGCGGCGGATCCTTCAGAAACAGCGCGCAGAGCTCGAGGCTCAGCAGGCGGAGTGGCAACGGCGGGCCGAGGAACTCCAGAAACGGCAGGCTCGACAGGAGAGCCAACGAACGGAATTCGAGCGGGAGTTGGCAGCACTGACCGACGAACGGACTCGACTGGAACAGCGTGACGCCGAGCTTGATTCCTTGAAGAATGATCTGAAACACGAGCGATCCGCGCTCCAGGAAGACAAGCAGTCCTTCGAGCTGCAGGGCGGGGATCTGCGGCGGCAGATCGAACAACAGCAACGTCTGGAGCAACAACTCACGCAAAGCGAGGCGGAGCTGGACGATCAAAGTGCCGACCTCGAAAGCCGCCAATCGAAACTCGACCAGCAGCGGGCACAACTGGAACAGCAGACCCGGCAGCACGCGGCGCGGGAGGCCGAGCTGCAGAAGACGCACGACGATTTGGAAAGCGAGCGCGGGCGGCTGCAGCAGATCAGCCAGAACTACGAGGAACAGCAGGGCCAGCAGCAAAACGACCTGCAGGCCCTTCAAAAACAGCGCCAGCAGTACGAGCGACAGCAGACGGCGTGGGTTGCAGCGGTGGATGACGTGACACGCCACAAGGACCAACTCGCCGCAAAACGCGAAGAACTGTCTGTCATCCAGTCTCAGCTCGACGAACGTGATGACGAGCTGACTCGGAAACAAGCGCGACTGGACAAGAGATCGGAAGAGCTCATCAAGGTGAAACAGCTATTTGAATCCACTCGGGTTCAGCTCGAAAACGAACGTGCGGATCTCCGGATGCGAAAAGAAGAAAACGACTGCGCGGAGATGACGATGCAAGGCCAGCGGACGGAAATCGCTGATTATCGAAATCAAGTCAACGCTCAGATCGAACAATTCGCCAACGATCGAAGGGAGTTGGAACGGATGCTCGCGTCGATGACCGAGCAAAAAGTCACGCACGCCGAGGAACGGGAACGCACATGCCAGTCGATCACCGACCGGGAACAGGAACTCGAGGAACAATCTGCCTCGCTGGCGCATGCGCAATCCCGGCTGGAGGCGGATACCAATGACGTCCAACAGAAACAACGGGAAGTGGAGTCGCACCAGGATGAGCTGGACTCGTGTCAACAGCAGCTGGAATCCCAGCCAGCGGAACGGAACCAGGGAATGGAGACTCGGCAGGCATCGAAATGAGAGCTTCCCTGGGGCCGCGGAAATTCAACGCGCAATCTGAGACTCCCGCGCGTTGATGGACGAAGCTAGGGGCTCAGCAGATACCGTTGCACAAAGGCAGTGGGCCGCTTCGCGACAGGGGCGGTGGGCCGCTTCGCTACGGGGCCGCCGGCACCAGCGACGCTGTGGTTGCCGCCGGGGATGACGACGAGTTCCGCTTTGACACCCGCGGATCGGAGCTTGGCGTGGAGATTCGCCGCATGTTTCAGCGGGACGATCCGGTCCGTGTCGCCATGCACTTGCATGACCGGTGGGTCATCCCTGGTCACGAAAGAGATGGGCGAGACATCTTTGACTAGACTCGCCTTCAACTGGGTCGCGGGAGTGTCGGGCTCATACCCGATCAACTGGCGATAGGCCGGATGGCGATGCTCGATGCTGCTCAGCAGCGTCCAGTCGGTGGGACCGGCGAAACTGACGGCACAGGACACCCGCGATGATTGACGCTCGACGGGATCATCGGAATCGGCTTGCGCCGCATCGTCATGCAGCGCGACGTACGCCGACAGGTGGCCGCCGGCCGAACCGCCGGTGACGCCCAGGCGTTTGGGGTCGATATTCCACTTCTCGGCATTCTGGCGAACGAACTGAATGGCTCGCAAGCAATCGTTGACCTGAGCCGGATGCGTTGCCACATCCGTAAATCGGTATTCGACGGCCACCACGGAAAGCTCGCCGGCGGTGACAAAGGCCTTCAACCAACCCGGTACGCTCTGCTTGGAACCGGCGCGCCAGCCGCCACCGTGAATGTAGATCATCACCGGAGTTGGTTTATCGGACTTCGCCAGGTAGACATCGACGCACTGTGATTTGTGATCGTCATCGTACGCGACATCGGTATGCGCAGGCGCCTGCGCCAAACTGACGTCGCTTACGACCGCGATCAACCCGACAGCGACGATGCCTGCGCGAAGCGATTGGTGCTGGATGTTCATGGAAGCGGCTCTGGAAACAGGGTTCACTCGGCAGCAATACAGTAAAGAGATTCATCAGAACGGATGAAGAGCTGTCCGTCGCTGACGGCTGGGCTGCCGCTAAAGTCACTTTTGTCCGCAAGCTTGTTGTGTGCGATCTGCTCGAACTTCGGTGTGGCTTGCAACACGTAAGTGCCGTCGAAACGGCTGACCGCATAAATCACGTTGTTGATCAGTACGACCGATGCATAGAAGCGGCCGCCGAGTCGCTTGCGGCCAAGTTCCTTGCCGGTCTTGGCGTCGACACATGAAGCGATGCCCCGATCGTTGATCCAGAACAAGCGCTCTTGGTGGAGGATCGGCGAGGGAACATATGCGCCACCCGATTCCGACCAAAGCACATTGCTTTGGGTGACGTCATTCTTCCCACCGACACGGACAGCGGTGCGACCGCCGCTTCGTCCACCGATCACGTAGGCCACGCCATTGTGTGCAAGCAGGCTGGGGCAGGCCGCAGTGTCGACCCTCGTTTCCGCATACCATTTGAATTTTCCCGACGTGGGATTGAGGCCCCAAACTTCGCCCGTCACCGAAAGCAACAGTTCGTCCACTCCCTCGGCATTGGCCGCGATGAGAGGTGTTGAATACGTACCGGACAAGCTGCCGGCCTCGGTCTTCCACACCTCCTTGCCGGTCTTCTTGTCGAACGCGCGCATCGACTCGCTCTCGGGTCCTGCGGTCACGATCAAAAGATCTCCATACAAGATGGGGCTTGACGCAGTTCCAAATCGCGAGGCGCGCTCGTTGCCGAGTTCTTGCTGCCACAATTCCTTGCCCGACAGATCGAACACTTTCACGCCGCTGCTGCCGAGCATGGCATAAACCCGCTCGCCATCACAGACAGGGGTATGAGACGCCTGGCCATGATAGGCGAACCCTGGCTCACCGCGATCGCTCACGCCATCAAACGCTTTGGACCAGATTTCCTGACCCGTCTCGCGATCAATGCACAGCAGGTGACGCTTCACCGCGCTGCCAGAGCCCGAATAAGCCGTCAGGAAGACATGCTTGCCAACCACGATGGGGCTGGAGAATCCGGCACCGGGCAACTTCAATTGCCACTTCAGGTTTTTCGAATCACTCCACTCAGTAGGAATTCCAGCGTCACTGCTCGTTCCGTCGCCTTTTGGGCCACGAAAGCGCGGCCAGTCCGCGGCGATCAGGTCGGAGCACGCCTGCCAGACGAACATTGTGAGGAGGAGCGAACAGCGGAGGAGATTCTTGTCTGTCATGGTGACTGTTCCACAGGAGGCGTCAGGATAGACCGCAAACACTATCGCATCCTCAACCCCAAAATGGAACTTTGCTCGCTACAAATCGTTGCGCCCGACGGCGATGCTGCGCCCTTTCTGTCCCCGATTCCACCTGGTGGCGAACCGATGGCCGTAGGGTTAAGAGACTCAGCCGAACGGAAAAGCTCATCACCCAACGGTCAAGCACAAAAGGGGACACCCACATTGTGTGATCGACTGTCAGAGGACGTGGTTCGGTGGTGTTGAATTCGACATCACAACCCCAGGGCGCCGCTGGAGATAAGGTCTCATTGTGCTGCGGGTTACCAGGACGGCACCGGTCTGCCAATCACGGAAGTCTGGACGCGGAAACGGGTTTCTGAGTGTTCCTGTTCGGACCAGATCACCGCCGCGTCGCGCAGTGCACGCGCCGCGACCTGTTTCCCCTCAACCTGCCCATCCTTCGTCTCGCGCGTCACGGCGCCGGACCAAGATGTGGAAGAGCTGGGTGTCCCCTTTGCTCTCCCCTTTGCTCCTTTGCTGCCACACGGGTGTCCCCTTTGCTGCCCGCCGCGAGCGACTTGGTGGCCTGCTGACGTATTCCCATCGACGGGCTGCGTGCGTTGCGGATTGGCAGGCTGTGGATGTTCTCTGGCTGCGATGCAGGTACGCCCCGTCAATGGTCACAGACCGTTTTCGCCTCGTCCAGCGACCGTCGATCGGTCTGAATCGACCGAAATCGTGGTGGGCTTCTTGCGTTAACACCGGATTGTCAAAGAGCTTTCCAGTCGGCTGAGTTTTTTGACCCGACGCTCATCAGTTGGGTGCTGCGGGCATGCGACTCACGTCAGGGGTGGCGAGAACGCGCGGCGAAGAGTCCCAAATGTCTTGGCAAACAGCACGATTGCTCGCCGACAGCATGGAAGCTGTGCTCACGATTGCCGAGGAGATGGCCAGGTACAATGGCCGAGCGCACGACTGCGTGATACCCTGGACGCCAGTGCGGCACCGCTAACACCCTATCCCACCACCAGGACTCGCCATGAAAGCCTACATCCTGCGATCAGTTGTTATCGTTGTTGCTTTCTCAACTGCACTCGGCCTGAGCCGAGATGTTCGTGCGGATTGGCCGATGTGGCGTGGCGACGCAAATCGCAGTGCCAGCACGGACGAGCAACTGCCGGCCGAACTTTCTTTGAGGTGGTCGCGGCAACTGCCCGCACTCAAGCCAGCCTGGCCGGAAGACTCGCGGCTCCAGTTCGATGCGCACTACGAGCCGGTGGTGATGGGCAACACGCTGTTCGTCGGCAGTTCCCGCAGTGATTCGCTAACAGCCATTAATACGAGCACGGGTGCGGAGCGGTGGAAGTTCTACGCGGAAGGACCCGTGCGACTGGCGCCGATCGCCACACAAGGCAAGGTTTACTTCGGATCGGATGATGGTTGCTTCTATTGCCTGGATGCCGACCAAGGCGAACTCCTGTGGAAGATTCAGGCGGCACCGTCCGAGAGGCGGGCCATCGGCAACGAACGACTGGTTTCCATATGGCCCGTGCGCGGCGGTGCCGTGCTGGTTGACGACACGATCTACTTCACGGTCGGCGTCTGGCCATTTGAGGGCACACTGTTGTACTCGGTCGATCTTAAGAGCGCGACAGGAAACGCCGCCCCCCAATTCTCAGTTGTGTCTCTCAATGACTTTGCACCCCAGGGGCACCTGGCGTCCAGCAGCAACAAACAGTTCATTCCGGGCGGGCGGGCGAATATCCACTGCCGTGACCTCACGACTGGAAAACCTGTCGGTCTCAGTTACAACGCCAAGGGCACCACGGACCATCATGTCATTGCCTCCGAACAATGGATGTTCCACGGTGGACGGATTGTCGACCTCGCTACCCGCAAGATGCTCAACTTCACGCTGAATCGCCCCGTGATCTCAGACGGGAAGGTTTTCTTTGCGGACAAAGGCCAGGCCCATGCGTTCGATCTGCGGAACACGAAGATCGTGGAGAAAACAGACCGCAAGGGCAAGACTACCAAGGTCGAAGTGCCCACACCTTTGTGGCGTTTTGCGAAACGGCCAGTCACAACGGTGCATTTGAAGACCGCGCAGCGATTGTTCGCGCACCACAAGAGCCAGGTGTTCGCGATCGGGATTCCAGCATCCGGCCAAGAAGCGCAGCAGTCCTTCGAGGCGGCGATTGACGGAACCCCGGCCTCCATGCTGGCAGCGGACGGCAAGCTGTTCGTTGTCACGACACAAGGCAGCATTTATTGCTTTGGCACGGGTGAGCAGCCAGCCAGGCAATACGCACTGGCTGAGCCGGACACCGGCCCGCCGAACAAGGCGTGGTCCGGTCGCGTTGAACACATCCTCACGGCAACTGGAGCCAGCGACGGTTACTGCCTGGCAATGGGACTCGGCACGGGGCAACTTGTCGAAGAACTGTTGCGACAGTCGAAATTGAACATCATCGCGATTGACCCTGACGCGAAGAAGGTCGATGCGTTCCGACGCCGACTCGATGCCAAAGGGCTCTATGGAACGCGCGTCGTCGCTATGACAGGCGACCCGCTGACACTCCAGCTCCCCCCCTACCTGGCAAGTCTTGTCGTCAGCGAGGACCTGGCCGTTGCCGGTGTTGATGGCGACGCGCCGCATCTCCGACACGTCTTTCACGTTTTGAGACCTTACGGCGGCGCAGCGTGCTTCGAGACGACAGAACGACAGCATGGTGTGTTTGCCGCGGTGGCGGCCGGGCGCACGTTGCCGAAGGCCATGGCCAGGCGCGTCGGTCGCTTGACGACGATGACGCGCGAAGGTGCGCTCCCCGGTTCCGCCGACTGGTCTCACGAGTATGGCGATCCTGCCAACACATTGCTGTCGCGCGACAAGCTTGTGAAGGCTCCACTGGGCACACTGTGGTTTGGCGGCCCATCCTCCGATGGCAGTCTGTTCTACGATCGTCACGATTGGGGACCGAGCATGGCGGTTGTCGAGGGCAGAATGCTGATCCAGGGGCCGGAGAAGTTCACCGCGGTTGATGTCTATACCGGACGCATTCTGTGGCAAAAGAAACTGCCGAAAGGCGACAGTCCCGGGCGTCGTGCCAACTGGAAACCGACGGGCTACCACTTCGTGGGCCTCAAGGACGCAATCTACCTGGGCTTCCCCGACAAGTGCCTGCGGCTGGACCCCAGGACCGGCGAGACGCAGGCCGAGTTCACGCTGCCGGAGAAGGACGATCAATGGGGACGCATGCGCGCGTGGAAGAATCTTCTCATCGTGCAGGTGTTCCATGCCGTTGAAGGACGCGGAAAAGAGCCGTCGAAGCTGCTGGCCATCAACCGGCACAACGGCGAGGTGGTGTGGACCAAAAAGGCCGAGCAGTCATTTCCGATTGTTGCTGTCGGCGGAGATCGCGTGTTCTGCGTGGAGGGTCACCTTGAATCGCTCTACAAAGGGGCAGACAAGAAGCGCGTCGGTGGCAATCCCACAACGGAAGAAGTCCTGTTTGTACGGGCGTTGAACGCCAACACCGGCGAGGAAATTTGGAATCGCACCACGGGTCGCGCGCCGTCATGGCTGGCGTTTTCAGAAGAGCATGATGTCCTGCTGGCATCGAACAAGAGCGGCATCGATACCTGGAACGCGAAGGACGGTGAGGAGCTCTGGCGCAAAGAGGCCAGTGGCCAGGGATTTAAGGGGCATCCGGAGAACTACTATGGCCGAGTGATCCTGTGGAAGGATCAAGTCATCGACCAGCGCGGGCCGGGTCGCGCCTATGACGTTGCCACCGGTAAGACCGTCATGCGACGGCATCCACTGACCGGCCAAG
>JBDOMX010001106.1:0-1763 GCA_039831615.1 Planctomycetaceae bacterium | reverse complement strand
GTCGATGTAGAGGACCTGTTCGAGAATCTCAGCGGTCGACAGATTACGTTTCAATCCCAACAGCCCGCTCGCACAGAACACACACCCCATGCCACAGCCCACCTGTGTGCTGACGCAGACGGTGCGTCGCTTCGTCTCGCGCATCAGGACACACTCGACATGCTCGCCGTCGGAAAGCTCCAGCAACAGCTTTTCAGTGCGATCCGTCGCGATGCGGTGATCGATCACCTTCGAGGAAAACAGCGGCAATTCAGCTTCCAATGTGGTTCGCAGCGATGCCGGAACGTCGTGCATCGAGTCGTAATCGTTCACGCGTTTTCCGAACAGCCAGCGCCGAATCTGCACGGCTCGATAGCTGGTGGCATCATGATCTTCACACCACGTCACCAGATCGGAGGCCGACAGATCGCAGAGAGCTTGGGGAGGCGAAGACGTCATCGAGGTCGTGTCGTTGGCGGAAGGAGTCGAAACGGGATATGCTGGTTCCTGAACATCATAGGCACTCGGCATGCGGGTCACCACTGGTCGTTGCCGAGCGGTTTTCGATTCCGAATTCAACAGACCATCAACTAAAGGGGTTAACACATGCGCATTCACCAACTGGCAATCACCGTTCTGGTTCTCTGCGCGGGTTCAGCCGCTCTGGCGGCCGAGCACACGAAGGATTCTCTCGCCACCGTCAAGAAGAACATCAAGGCCAAGAAAGCCGTGCTGGTCGATGTTCGTGAGGTTCGCGAGTGGAATGCAGGGCATATCAAAGGCGCGAAGCTGGTCCCGCTGTCGAAACTGGCGAAAAATTCGGGCCTGAAGGAACTGCTCAAGACACTCCCCAAAGACAAGATTCTCTACACCCACTGCAAATCCGGTGTCCGCTGCCTGGGTGCGGCGGATGTGCTCAAGAAGTCGGGCTTCAAAGTCCGCGCCTTGAAGCCGGGTTACGTGGACTTGGTGAAGGCAGGATTCCCCAAGGCGAAATAGCCTGATCAGGAAGCGTGACGTTCACGCAGCAGCCGCGCCGCTTCCGTCAGCCGTGTCAGTTTCGCATAGGCTTCGTCGATCGTCGGTGGCTCGCCCGCGTCGGGGGCGAAGCCACAATCCGGGTTCAAGGCAATGCAACTCGGCGAGATTGTTGCCGCAGCCGTTTCGGCGAGCGTTGCGATGTCATCCGTATTCGGGATCGCTTCGCGGCGCACGTCGACAACCCCCATTCCAACTGACAGATGATCTGGTAACTCCTTCAGATCACTGACTTCCCCCGTCCCTGTGTAAGCAAATTCCAGGTTAACCCGGTCCACTTTCAGGTCGCCAAGCCGTGGTAGCAGCGGTTTGTAATCACCGCGAACGTCGCTCTGCCGCTTGTAGACGCTGTGACAGCAATGCAATTGGACCTCGGCTGCCAACCCCTCAGTAATACGATTGATCGCCTCGACCGCACGCGGGATTTGCCGATCGGGCTCCCATTCGCGTCGCAGTCGTTCATCATGGCTGCCCTGGCCTGCCATCAATTCCCGATCGCAGAAGTAGGTGAGTGCCGGATCGTCGATCTGCACGATAGCCGAGACGTCAAAGGACTGACCGCCGCCGCCTTCCCGGGCATAAGCTGTGGCGTACCAACTCCCCTGCCCATGACCGACGTGCTGGACGCCGACATGGGCGGCGAAATACAGGCCGATGTCCCAAAGGGACATGTCGAGCTCCTGAGGACGGAAGCCCTGGCAATAGCCCAACAGGCACATGTCCGCGAAGGTCTCCGCGTCCTGATC
>JBDOMX010000448.1:0-7327 GCA_039831615.1 Planctomycetaceae bacterium | reverse complement strand
GAGGTGCCCGGGGCGCGGTCCGTGGTCCCAATGGTGGTGCTGCCGGGCATGTTGGAGGAGCCAGAGTGACAACACCTGGAGGTCGGACGGTGACACGCGGCGGTGCCAGTGGAGCCGTGCGTGGACCGGGTGGTCGCACAGCGGCAGGCCGAGTGGGCGGCGGTCGTGTGAGCGGTCCGAGAGGTTCTGCGGCGCGCGCCGGGGGACGCGGTCTCGCCACAGACGGCGGGTTTGCCAGGTATCGCGGCGGTGCCGCTGTGCGTGGTCCGCGGGGCGGTGTGGCAGCCGGTCATCGCACCGTTGCCGTCAGCCGAGGAACATTGCACGGACGCGGCGTTGCCGTCCGCCACGGTTTTGGTGTCCGGCACCCTGGATACGGCCGCTGGTTCGGAGCTGGTTGGTACGGGAGATATCCGCACGCGTGGAGGGCGGCTCGCTGGACTGCGGCGGGGATATGGGCGGCAACGACCTGGAACAACTGGAACAACTGGTGGGGCTGGCCGGCGACAACCTCCGCTCAACCGGTGTATTACGACTATGGGACCACCACGGTTTATGAGGGGGACGTTGTCTATCAGGGCGACAAGCAGATAGCGACGGCAGACGAGTACTACGAACAGGCAGTGCAAATCGCAGACAGTGGACAACAGGACGTCACTGCGGAGGACGCAGAGTGGCAGTCATTCGGCGTTTTCGGTCTCGTTCAGGGCGACGAGGAAGAGGCAGATAAGGTTCTGCAGCTGGGAGCCAGTAAAGACGGTGTGATTGGCGGCAATTACTATGACACGCTGACCGATAACACGATGCCGATTGCCGGGTCCGTCGACCAGAAATCTCAACGCGTCGCCTGGACCGTCGGCGACAACTCAACTGTTGTCTACGAAACCGGAGTCGGTGACCTCACGAAAGACGAATTGACGGTACTGATCCACTTCGGCAATGAGAAGACGCAGCAATGGACAATGATCCGGCTCGAAGAGCCTCAGGAGGGTGAATAACTCGCGGCCGGGAGGCAGGAATAAAAAAGAATCGTCGCACGTCGTTTCTGTTTCGGTCGACCTTCGCGCCGTTGTGACGGCCTGCGACGATAACCTGGTCTCACTCCAGGAACAGCTCAAGTCGGTTGCTGATAAACTCCGGTCATCTCCTGGTCATCCGTCACGTTGACGCAGCGACGAGTCCCTTTGACTGTGTCCGGTTCCATGATTGACCAGGGCGACAATCAGACCCACACGATACCAGCAACATCTCTGTGGCAAATCACAAAGTTGGTCTGCTGTGGTGTCGTTATTTTCAGCGTACTGTCATGTGTCGGCATTGCGGTGGTCCGCAGCAATGGACTCACGCAGGTCACGGTCACGGCATTGAACGCTGACGCGGAACCACGCGATCACCGCATCCCACTCTTTAAACGAAAGGATGCCCTTCCTGACTACGAAATTGTGGTCAGCCTCAACAGCGGTGGCGCGATGTACCTCGGGGCAAAGCCCAACACATCGGCTGTCGACGGACTGACCTGGACACTCAACAACCCGGTGTCAGTTTCCGAAGTCGCTGGTGTCAGACTGCAGGACCAGGACAAGGTTGTTTCAGACGCGATCACAGAAGTCCAGGTGACGAGCGATTCGGTGTCAACGACTGACTACAGGTTCGATTTCCGCACGGAACACTCTGCATCGGTTGGCATCAAAGCGTTCTTCCTCACGCCCATCGGCATGGCTATTTCCGCAGCATTCTTCATTGCTGTGCTGCTCATCATTGCCGGTGGCATTGCCGTATAGCCGGCAAACAAATGGCCCGGACACCGTTCCGTTCCTGCCGGCCACGGGCAGGCGCGACTGTCAGGGCGTGTTGCTTGTTTCCGACGTGCCATTGACCACTCGCCGGGGAGACGGGAATCCAATTTGTTCGGCATCAAAGCGGTCCTTGATCAGATGCGTCAATTCCTGGTGCACGGTCTGGTAATCCGGCGTTCGGACCCATGGTCGACACTGAAGGTCGACTGAAGAATCCGCCAGCTGACCGACGTGAACCTGCACGCCAGGTTCACCAAGCACGAGTTCGTGCCCCTGAGCAGCGCTCATGAGTACTTCCATGGCCTGCTGAATGTCGTCTGCGTAACTGATTTTGAAAGTCAGATCGACACGACGGGTCTTGCGGCCGGTGAAATTCATGATTGTCTGTCCCCACGCCTTCTTGTTGGGGATGACGAGTACCTTGTTATCCGGGGTGAGCAGCGTTGTGGCAACCAGACTCATCTCCTGAACAGTCCCCTCCGCGCCGGCGATATTGACGTAGTCGTTCAGATCAAAGGGGCGATACACCATGATCAGCAAGCCACTGGCAAAATTGCCAAGCGTTTCCTGCATGGCAAATCCGATGATGAATCCACCTCCACCAAGAGCCGCCATCATTGGTCCGACCGGAACACCAAGAATCGCCAACGCCACCAACAACCCAAAGACCACCACAACTCCACCAATGGTTCGGTTGGCAAATTTCGCGAGGAGCTGCGATGCCTTCTGATGGCGGGCGAGCATTTTTGCACACGCCCGTCCGGCAACACGTGACGCAATCCAAAAGAGGATCAGGATAGTCACGGCGGCCATCAGACGCTGAATATAAAAGATTCCGCCGTCTTCATGCCGAAGCCAATTCGAGATTTCCACCCTGATGGCTGTCCAGTATGAAGTGGAATCTGCCTCTCGACTGATTCTTGAAACAGCAGCGACGTACTGTTCACGCTGCTTGACATCACCACCTTTCGACTTGAGTTGTTCCAGGACCAATTGTGTTCGTGCGGTGATCCTCATTTCCTGAGTGCGAAGATCCACCAGCTGTGTTTTCAGGGTTTCGTTCGATTCACCGTCCTGAAGGTTCTGGACGGTGATTTGTGCCTCGGCGACTTCACCGACTTTTTGTCGCAGGTGATCGTGCCAGGTGTCTGCGACAACCTTCAGCTCCTCAATCGTCAAGGGACGCAAAAGGACCCTCAGTTGGTCGATCTCAATCTGCGGATCCGTCACGCTGACATCGCTGGTCGGCTGGGGGCTTGTTGAGTCTGCGAGCTGACCCGATACCTCCCAGGGAACAGCCAGAGTCAACCAGACGGTGCAGGCGATTGGCAGGAGTCGGCGGTGAACGCGCATGACCGGGATTCCAGGCACAGGATGCGAGTGGTTGCGGAGCCGTTTATGTTAGACCGGCTCGGTCACACCGGAGACGGCGACAGCTTAGGAATTGCGGTTTTGCGACAATTCATGCGATTGCTGCGACCTCGACTTTTGTCGTTTTACCAGCGGCGGAATCAGGTCCTCATCCCGGCAGCAACTCCGACGACCTGAAAGCGAGCGCCAATCAGGCGGCGCTGGAAATATTTACTGTTTGTTCGGTTGCCTGTCAGTCGGATTTGGTGCGTCCGGGCCCGAGCCCGGACGCAAGCAGCACCCAGCCACCCAGAAGCGTCCCGCCAATCGGCCATGGTGCACCGACCAGAAGTCCGGAAACGAACGCCTTCAACGCGGCTTTCGAAAAACTTTCATGGGCAAATCGACGCTGCATCACATAGGTCCCGCTGCTTCCCAGAACAAAGCCCAGTGCGACGCTGACAGGAGTTGCCAATCCCAGGGTGGCTGCATTCGAAGAGAACAACAGCCAGTCGAGGCAGAAGACCCATGCCCCACTGATGGGCAGGAGCAGGCCTGGCTGCTCCGGATTGATCAGCCGCCGGAACCATCCGCCACTTTGGACTTTGTGTGGCGGTTGATCGACCATCGAATTGCCCTGAGCTGAGACCATTTGCCGTGCGGTTGTTCCGGTACCATTTGCTTACGTGGCAGCCGCCGAGGAGACCGATGCTGTCGCTGAGGGTTGCCGCTTCATGTAAGCGTCGAGCCGCACTCATCGGCGGCAGTTCCGTCCGCAGATCCGACCTTTGAGTCGAGGGTCGAATCAGAATTCTACAATTCGTACGGGGTTTTGTCGTCCTGCCTGCTGAACACCGGCGACGTATCCACCACCCGACAACCGCTGAGATGTCAGCTGCCTGACGGGATTGTTGACTTTCCCATATCCGGCACCCGCGTCATCAAGCTGATGAAAGGCGTCTCGTCAGCCTACTCAGATGCACGAATCCACTTACAATAGCGGCTTCGGTCTCAGATCGCCGATGTTTCAAAGGGCTGATCATCGCAAAAAATGACGCTGACTCTCGATCACCTCAGGAAGAGCTACGACGAACGGCTCGTTGTTGATGATGTCTGCCTTGAAATTGAAGACGGCGAGATCTTCGGCCTGCTGGGGCCCAACGGAGCCGGAAAAACGACGACGATGTCCATCGTTGCCGGCCTGGTCAACGCCGACGCGGGGGAAGTCCGGCTCGGCGGCGACGTGCTCAATACACGTGACCCGGAACGCAGAAGAGTTTTGGGCGTCGTGCCGCAGGACCTCGCGATCTATCCGGACCTCTCCGGTCTGGAGAATCTCTGCTTTTTTGGGTCCATGCACGGTTTCAGCCGCGCGGAACTGCGGCAGCGAGTTGACCGAACCCTGGAACAGGTGGGACTGACCGAACATGCACGTCGACTGGCGGGCACTTACTCGGGAGGCATGAAGCGGCGGCTGAACTTCGCGGCCGCAATCCTGCACGACCCGCAGCTTTTGATCCTGGACGAGCCCACCGTGGGCGTCGACCCACAGTCACGATCGCATTTGCTCGATGTGGTCCGCCGCCTTGGGTCCGGAAATACGATTGTGATTTATGCCAGTCACTACATGGAAGAAGTGGAAGCCGTCTGTCGCCGCGCCGCGATCATGGACCACGGCCGGATCATTGTGTGTGGCGAGATTTCAAACCTGCTGGAACAGGTTGACGAGGCGATGACGGTTGACGTCGGCACATGGAACGACGCGGTCGCTCGTCGTCTCCAGGACAGCGTCACCGTCACCGCCACAAAAACCGGAACTCACTTAAAAATTCGCCCCGGTGGCGCGTCCGGATTAACGGATCCCGGCTGTGAACTGGCTCGCGTACTTTCGATTCTTGCGGAAGAACGGATCCCGATCGGCCGCGTTGATACACACGAAGCCAGTCTGGAGCGACTGTTCCTCGAATTGACCGGTCGCACTCTGCGCGACGGATAAGGAGACACGCTCTTGAACGCATGGCGAATCGCCCGCAAGGATCTGACTCTCCTGATCCGTGATCGCGGAGCCCTGGCGACGCTGCTGGTCATGCCGTTGGTCTTTATCACGATTCTCGGGGTTTCCACCGGGCAGATGCTTGGCTGGCGGAACGAAAATGAAGAGTTGAAGCTGGCAGTGGTTGATGAAGATCTTACGGATCTGTCGAAATCACTGGTCGATCAGCTCCGCAGCCGGGACGGTCTGCGCGTCACCGATATTGCATCAGCCGCTGCAGCTCGACAAATGGTTCAGGACGGTGACCAGACATCAGCCGTCGTGATTTCGAAGGAGTTTTCAGCAAAGGTCGATGAACTTCGAGTCCACGATGTGTTCAACACGGATCAGGGCCCGTTTGCAGGCCCTCTCAGTGACGTGGGAATCGACGTCGTCACTGCTCCGTCAATGACCAACGCCGACAGCCTGGTGGACATGATCGTTCGAGGTGTCACGCTGCGCACCGTCCTCCCGGTCGTCGTGAGCAGGAATAAGTTTCTGGCTCGTTTCGTCCGCAAGGCAGCGGAGGCAGCAGCCGTGACTCCGGCGAAAAAACCGACACCGCGGACGTCCGGATACGGCAGCGTCGTCTATCAGAAACTCGTGCCGGCCTACACCGTGCTGTTTACGTTCTTCATCGTGACAATCATGGCGCGGTCGTTTATCGCCGAGAGGGAACTCGGTACGTTGCGGCGACTGCGGACTCTGCCGGTCCGCAGTAGTTCTTTGGTGCTGGGCAAGACCATTCCGTTTGCCGTGCTGTCGATTTCTCAGGGTGCCGTGTTATTTCTTTCCGGTCGTATTTTGTTTGGAATGTCGTGGGGGCCAACTCCGTGGATGCTTCTTCCCGCTCTGGCAGCCACCTCGCTGGCGGCCACGGGCCTTGGCCTGTTGACAGCGACCCTTGTTCGCACCGACGCGCAGGTATCATCCATTGGAACGCTGGTGGTATTGACCATGGCCGGAATCAGTGGATGTTTCATGCCGCGCGAGTGGCTGCCGGAAGGAATGCGACAGTTGAGCCTCGCAACACCTCACGCGTGGGCACTGATCGCGTACGACCAGCTGCTGTCAACAACCACACCCAATTCCATCCGAGTGTGGGAGTCCTGTGGAGCGCTGCTGGCATTCGGGGCGGGATTTCTGCTGCTGGGCTGGCTGAGATTTCGCAGCGAGACGTAGCCTGGCCACGGACGGTCAGCAACGAGGGGGCGGAGTTTCCGGTCTGGTCAGCTGTCAGCGCCCCGCCAACGGATTCCGACGTGAATTCATCCGAGTCTTTGGACGCTGGAATTGATCCTGCAGGCGTGCAGCGAATTCATTGGCTGAACTGGACTGGTCGTCATTGAGGCCCTGCAAAAATCTGTTAAACTCCGCCGCTTCGCGGATCCGAAACAGGGTCCGTGAGGAAGTCACAGCAATGATCTGGCGGTGTAGCTCAGTTGGTTAGAGCAGCGGAATCATAATCCGCGTGTCGGGGGTTCGAGTCCCTCCACCGCTATTTTCGGCCAGTGAATTTGCTGGCGAACTGCATTTTTCCGGACAAGGCGACGCACTGCGGCCTGATACGGACGCCTGCTGCGTCGCTTTTTTGAAGTGCTCTTCCGTTGTCTGGAGGTAGTGCCGTTGAGCCACCTTCGGACTGTTCCCCATCCACTTGCAAACAACGTGCGTCGGGAATGTTTCCTGCAGTTCCGTTTGCCGACTGGAACGCGTATCCGGGACAGCTTGTGTTTCTTCACATCCTTTGACCCGTTGCCGTTGGTTCCAGGCAAATGCGACCGGCTCGACTGGAACGAGGTTCTCTTCGGTGCCTTCGGACGGCATCGAGGAACGGATCACGGACGACGATGGCGTCATCAGTTGGTTCTCCCGGTTGTTCGACATCGTCTCAGACGACCATGCATCATGAGCGATCAACCGACGCCGGAACAGATCATGCAGGTTGGATTGGGCTTTTGGTCCTCGAAGGTGCTCCTGAGCGCCGTGGAGATGGAACTGTTCACCGAGTTGGCCAAACATCCCGGGGACGCGGCGGGATTGCAGGGCCGGCTGGGCCTGGTCTGATGCACGGTTGGAATATCGTTTTTTTGTTTTGTGAATGATCAGGCGGCGGTTTGGTATTCGGCGTAGGCAGTCTGTCGTTTCG
>JBDOMX010000959.1:6356-7333 GCA_039831615.1 Planctomycetaceae bacterium | reverse complement strand
CCAGGCCTAGGGCCACGAAGGCGCCGACAAACGAAAAATCGCCGCTACGGGAGCTCGCCTGGGGCGCGCCAGACAAGGGGTGCGCTGGGGCGCTTGAGCACTGGTGCTCCGAGTTCGACCTCGACCGACAGTCCGGACTTCCTCGCATCCAGCGTCAGCCAGGCCTTCTTGCTGCCCTGTGATGCCATCACTTTGTCCAGGAGTGGTGTGGGATCAGCCATCGCTTCACGGCCAAAGGGCGTCCAGGCCATTAGCGATGAAACTCCCTCGCTGGAATCAATCCATTTCGGCAGCGTCGCCAATCCGGTCGGATCGTCTTTTGGCCACGACATCCAGTGTTCCATGTCCAGTTTCGCGGTCACCAGACGAGCTCGAATGGCGCGTCCGCTCTGGCCACAACGATCTGCCGCTGTGCGGATCATCTCATGAGCGTTCTCACCACCGGCTGCCAGCCACAGGCAGCTGTCTCGGTGAGCAATCCAGACATCGCTCACACGAACAGCGTTTTCAGAATCGACCGGCCGTTGAAGCCGCAGGATCGGTCGTCCGTGCCGCTGCACCGATTCCACGGTGACCCCAAATTCCCGGCCCAGCGTCTCGCGCAGGCCACGCTCCAGGTTTGTGAGCACGTCCTCACGGTCGCCGACCTGGATGCCGCCAAGGATCACGCTGCCTGACGATGGCGAATGCACCAGCCTTGCCATCACCTCCAGTGTTTCACCATCGGCGATGTCATGCAGTATTCCGACAATGTCGGTCACTGCAGAACCAACCGTGGGATTTGCATTTTCTTCTGCAATGATCCAGTTCGCGAGGGCACTCAGCGTCTCCTGGCCCGCGGGCGGTAATCCGACACAGACGTGGGCCGACGCGCCTGCATCGTCACGCAGCAATGGCGCAAAACGGCTGCGTCCGGCTCCGAGGTCGTCCAACTGTTTGACGAATCCGCTGTTGCGGCGGGGTCGCAAAGACAGCTG
>JBDOMX010000959.1:0-6346 GCA_039831615.1 Planctomycetaceae bacterium | reverse complement strand
CGTTACTGATCCTGACGACGCCCCTTTCGGCCGCCGCCTCGGCCGCCGATGAGACGATGGCCCGCCGGGCTTCGGCCCTCGCGGCCGAAGCCGCCTATCAGAGAGGCCTCGAGGAAGTGACCGGATCGACTGCCGCCCGGAAGCCAGATGGCCTTCCCCTTCACCGTAGTCCACGTCGAACATCAGTGACTTCAGAAACGACAGTCCCCAGTTTCCCGCTGAACGTCGCATCTGCCATGACTCTTCGCCTTCAGTATCCTGCCGCTGGAGCTGAGTGCCGGCCATGGCGCTGAGCATGCTCCAACCCAGCGTCCGGAGGCCCTGGGGGACGCGATCAGCGTAAATCTTCATCCCCACGTCGTTGTCGTCTTCCAGGCTGTCAAAGATTTCCTGTGATGACGGCAGTCGCGCGTCAACAAACTCCTCTGTCTGACCGGAGTACAGGAAGCGATCGTGATATCGATACTGCTGCGTCCAGCTCCAGGATTGTTTTTGAAATCGCCTGCCATCGCGTTCGATGATTTCCAGTTTGTTTGAATATTCGGGCCTTTCGTTGCTGTATTCTGTAACTTCCTGCTCAGGCTGCAGTTCGGATTCGTTTTCCCCCGCGCGGACCAGTTTGTAATGCCCGTTAACTCCCTCTTCAATGGTGGCCTGCTCTCCCATCATTTGCTTTCGTGACTCGATCAACGCCATGGCCTCTTTTTCGTCGATCACTGATTGAAACGAAATCGTCTCCATCGACGGCACCAGGCCCTGAACGAGATAATAGATCTGGCCCACCACCGGATCCTGCACTTTCGTAACAATCCACTTTTCGATCTGTCGCTGAAATTGCTGGGAAGTCGTTGCACCGACGCCCATGCGTTTCGACATTCCTGCGACGTACATCGCCGCAGACTTGGCGTTGATGTCTTTGGCATACATGATGCCCAGAGGTTTGTCAGCCAGCTTGCGCGGCCCCTGAGCCCGTGCTGTGAGTGAATCGTTCGCAATGACAAGGCAGAACATTAAGAGAAACAGCACCGCACGGCAGGACATTGGACAGCAACTCCAGCGGAGGTCGGATGATGGGGGGGGAATCTTTGATCGTGTCGACAGTATGGATTCGCCGCGAATGGAATTTCGTCTGCGAAATTCGGGGGAAATCCCGAAGGTTCGGCCGGTTGGTTTCGACGATCGACCCTGGATGACTATTGTTGCGGGCGAAAAACAGGTGGGGGAGTCAGAATACCGCACCTGCCTCCGCAGTGCGACACTATGAAGTGTTTTCTGATCATCTCTCGAACTGACTGATCATGCCTGACATGTTTGCCCCGAATCGACTGTTCCTGCTTGACGCAATGGCTTTGATCTATCGAGCCCACTTTGCCCTGATCCGGGCACCTCGCTACACGTCAGGTGGTACGTGCACGTCGGCAGTCTTCGGCGTAACAAATACCGTCCTGGACATTTTAAAGAAGGAAGAGCCGACCCACATCGCGGTCGCCTTCGACACGAAGGAACCCACCCATCGCCACGAAGAATACCCGGAGTATAAGGCTCAGCGCGACGCGATTCCGGAGGACATTGTCGATCAATTCCCGTATATCGATCGTCTGTTCGATGCGATGAACATGCCCACGATTCGTGTTCCAGGCTACGAAGCTGATGACATCATTGGCACGTTGGTCGGACAGTCAGAAGCTGAAGACTTTGACGCTTGGATGGTGACGCCCGACAAGGACTACCAACAACTCGTCACCGAGCGGACCGTCGTCTACAAACCAGGTCGCCAGGGATCCAGCCACGAAATCATGGGCGTGCAGCAGGTCCTTGATAACTGGAACATCGAAAGCGTCGATCAGGTCGTTGACATCCTCGCATTGATGGGGGATTCGAGTGACAACATTCCCGGAATTCCCGGTATCGGTCCGAAGACAGCTCAAAAATTAATTGCGCAATTTGGCAGTGTGGAAGAACTGCTCGGCCACACCGATCAGCTCAAAGGCAAGCAGAAACAACGAGTCGAAGAGAACGCCGAACTCGCACTGCTTTCCAAACGGCTGGTCACGATTGTTCGCGATGTCCCGCACGGCGTGCAGTTTGAAGATCTGAAAGTCAGGGCATTCGATGACGACAAACTGAAAGCGTTGTTTGAAGAGATGGAGTTTGACACGCTCGGCAAACGAGTGTTTGGCAGGACGTTTTCATCCAGTCAGTCGCGTCAGATGGTGATCCGTGAGAAGCGTGAAAAAGAAATTCAGAAAACTCTGTTTGATGACGACGACGTCCAGATTCGGACTCTGAAAGACGTCCCGCACGAGTACCACACCGTACTGACAGCCGAAGACCGAGCGACGCTGATTGCGGAACTGAGTGAGCAGTCCAGCATCTGTTTCGATACCGAAACGACGGGACTTGATCCACGGGAGGCCGTGCCACTGGGTCTCGCCTTCAGCATCAAACCGCATGAGGCATGGTATGTCGTGTGCCCGGACAACCTCGAGGAAACAGTCGCGGTGCTGGAAGAATTTCGACCGCTGTTCGAAAACGAAAGCATCGCCAAGACGGGACACAACCTCAAGTATGACCTTTCCGTATTGAAATGGCGGGGCATTGACGTCCATGGACCGCTGCTCGACACCATGCTGGCTCATTCAATGAAAGAGCCCGAAATGACGCATGGACTGGACTATCTTTCCGAACTGTATCTGGGATACCGGCCCATCCCCACAAGTCAGCTCATTGGTGAAAAGGGCAAAGACCAAAAGAACATGCGCGATGTGCCTGTCGAGGTGCTGGCGGAGTATGCCAGCGAAGACGCAGACGTCACCCTGCAGGTGGCCGATGCACTCAGACGCGACATCGAAGATCGTGGTGTCAGTCAGGTCTGTTATGAAGTGGAATGTCCGCTGATCCCGGTTCTCGTCGACATGGAACACGAAGGGATTCGTCTGGATTCCGATGCACTGGTGCAGTATTCGCGTCAGCTGGGAGAGGAAATTGATGCGCTGCAGCACTCGATCTATGCGGCGGCCGGTCACGAATTCAATATTGATTCTCCAAAGCAGCTGGGCGTTGTGCTGTTCGAAGAGTTGCAGCTGATCGACAATCCGAAGAAGACGGCCACCGGCCAATACTCAACAAGAGAAGCAGAACTGCTGCGGCTGGCACCAGGACACGAAATTGTTCAAGACGTGCTGGAGTACCGCAACGCAGTCAAGCTGAAGTCGGTTTATGTGGACCAGTTGCCACTTGCCGTGAATCCGAAGACCGGGCGCGTGCATACGCACTACAGCCAGGCATGGACAGCCACCGGTCGAATGCAGTCGGTCAACCCGAACCTGCAGACAATTCCCGTGCGCAAACAGCGCGGCCGGGAGATTCGAGCTGCATTTGTGCCACGTGACGACGATTACCTGATTCTGTCGGCCGATTATTCACAGATTGAATTGCGTGTGATGGCGGAACTCAGCGGCGACGAAGCCATGAAACAGGCCTTCGCCGACAAAGAGGACATTCATCGAGTCACTGCATCGAAGGTCTACAGAGTTGATCCGGACGAGGTTACGCGCGAGATGCGGGACAAGGCCAAGATGGTCAACTTCGGAATCATCTACGGGATCAGCGCATTCGGCCTGCAACAGCGGCTCAATATTCCTCGTTCGGAAGCCAACGATCTGATCGACAACTACTTTGAGAAGTATCCCGGTGTCCGAACATGGATTGATTCGACGATTGAGTTCGCGCAGCAACATGGATATGTGAAGACTCAGACCGGCCGGCGGCGCTACCTGCGCGATATTGATTCCCGAAATAATTCACTGCGGGCAGCAGCCGAGCGTCTGGCAATGAACAGCCCCATCCAGGGAACAGCGGCAGATCTGCTCAAACTGGCGATGATCCGAGTTCATGCGGCGCTGAAGAGTGGTGGGTTTCGTACCAAAATGCTGCTGACCGTCCATGACGAAATCGTCTTCGACATGAAACGCGACGAACAGGACAAGGTGATTCCGGTAATCACCGAGTGTATGACCGACGCCCTCCCCATGTCCGTTCCCATCGTGGTAGAAACCGGTGTCGGGGCGAACTGGCTGGAAGCGCACTAAAACGTTCCGGCTGTGCGGTTGGTGCGACTGAGCATGCGGACGGCCAGTCGTGACCCGGATACCTCACCGTCGAATTCCAGTCCGAACGAACTCACCGGCCGACCTCCTCCCCCGGTTGATCGGCGTTGAACCAGCCGAAGAAGACACCCGAACTCGATGCCGACGCAGTCAGGGCAAAGCTGCCTGAAGCCGTCAATCCCCACTGAAGCGGGGACTGCACAAGTCGTGCACGTCAGGGCAATTTCGGCGACCGATTTCAGAATCGGGCCTGGCGCTGAAAGAGATATTCTGTGAGCGCTTTGTCGAAAGGCATGCTGGTATCCAGTGCCACATAGTCTGCGCCAATGGCGAAACATTCCTTCTGAAATCGGTCACGCAGTTCCTGCAGTGCCTCAAGGTAGCTGCGTCGGATTCCGTCAGCGTCGACGACCTGCCGGTCCCCGGATTCCGGTTCCAGCAGATCAACGCTGCCGGAAAACGGGAAGGTCACTTCTGCTTCGTCCAGGACGTGAAAGACGATCACATCATGTCCTGAATAGCGAAGAATTCGCAAACTCTCAATAATTTCGTCCGGATCGGCGAGCAGATCCGACATCACCATCATGAGACTGCGATGTCGAATCATCGAGGACGCTCGTTGCAGACACTGCGCAATTTGGGTGTCGCCCTCGGGACGACACTTCTGCAGAATGGCCAGAATGTTCCCCAGTTGAGACCGGCGGCTGCGTGCGGGCAGGCTTTGCCGGATCCGCTCGTCAAACGTGATGAGCCCCACTGGATCCTGCTGGTGGACCATGAGATATGAAATTGCGGCGGCAAGGCATACGGAATAGTCGAATTTGGTCAGCTCCTGCCGGTACGTGTACGCCATGCTGCGTGACAGGTCCATCAGGATGTAACCTGTGATATTCGTCTCGGCCTGGTATCTCCGCACGTACAGACGATCCGTCCGTGCGAAGACCTGCCAGTCGATGTTCCGAGTATCGTCGCCAGGGTTGTAGCGGTGGTGCTCACTGAACTCGACACTGAATCCGTGAAACGGGCTGGAGTGCAGACCGGCAAGAAATCCCTGTACGATAAATCGTGCACGAAGATCCAGTCGCGCAATATTGCGAATCACTTCAGGTCGCAGATAGGCTTCAGCAGATGACATCCTAGACAGTGTGGCACGTCGCAGCCGTTTTTCCAACCGCTGAAACGTGCGTCAGGATTCGTTTTCCACACAGTCGGCTCGGTACAGATCAAATGACCTGTCCGCGATGAGTTCACCGTCCAGTGCGAGCGTCAGCCGCCACCTGCCGAGCTTGTCGTCCACCGGTTCCCAGATTGTGTCGCCCAGGAAGAAATCCCAGTCGTTTGTACCTACAAAGACAGTTCCCTCAAACGGAGGCCGTCTGTTTCCCTGATCATCCGCAATGCCCGGGTGATCAATGCAATACTCAATCTTCCTGTTCTTCGCCCTTTTGATGTTCACAACCATCCCGAATTCAATATCGATTTCAGCTGGTATGCGAGTTGTGATTTCGATGATCTTCGGAAGCTGTTTCGAAACGGGGTCCCACTGCCTGTAGATTCCCCATGTCCGGATTCGCACGTCGGGTTTTCGTCTGGTCATCGCGGGAGCCTGTCCCGGATCACGGGAATCATCACCTGTCGAGGATGATCAACGGTCCGCGCCGGCGAGCGCGGAATGATGACCAGTGGCGTTGAGTCGGATCCGATAGAAGCCGCCTCCCGCGGTCACATACAAAGTGTGCAGGTCGACCCCTCTGCCAAAACAACAATTGGTCGGGAGCCACGGCGTTTTGATCCTCGTCAGCTCCATTCCGTCGGGATGAAAAATCACGATTCCAAACTTTTTGGCCGAGCGGACCGCCGCATAGATCCTGCCGTTGGCGTCGACGGTCATGCCGTCAATGCCTGTTTGCTCGCCAAAGTCGACAAGGACTCGTTTTGGGCCCAGCGTGCCGTCGGATCTCACGGGAAACGCATTCAGGGTCATGCGGCCGACTTTGGCATCGGTGACCGATTCGGCCTGGTCCGTTCCGTTGTCGGTCTCCGCGACATAAAGAGTTTTGCCGTCAGGTGAAAGCATGATTCCGTTTGGCTTTGTAATATCGGTTGTCGCGCGGTGCAGCGAACCGTCCGGATCAAGTCGATAAACATCCATCGACGGCAATTCCATTCTTTCGGGGCCCACGTATTTCGGATCACTGAAATAGCTTCTCCCGTGTCGATCGATGACGATGTCGTTC
>JBDOMX010001220.1:0-7336 GCA_039831615.1 Planctomycetaceae bacterium | reverse complement strand
GGGCTCGGGAAATTGTGTTGGCCCCGCCCCAGGCCTGCAGCCACACGGGTGAGGGATCGGCTTCAAGGAGTACGTCGACGATATGATCCGAGCCGGGTGTCGATGTCCGCATGTCCCCCTCCAACTCGATGTTCCCAACGAAGACCTGACTCCGCAGGTCATCAACGGCAGGATACATAGGGTCATGCAGTTTTAGATTTGGGCAGACGGCTTCGTACGCTTTCAGTTGGGCGTCCAGCCAAATGACATCGTGCCATTTGTGTCCCGCGGTCTGGTCGTTGCCCTTCCAGTGGTGTTTCGAGCTGGAGTGGATCAACCCTCGAACATTCCAGTCATTGGCGTACAACAGGAACCGGATCATCGAGCAGCGATCGTCCACCTCGCCAGCCGTGGTCACGATGACTCGGGGACGAAGAGAAGCTTCTGCCTGGAAAGTCTGGCCGGCATTCCAGAAGGATATGACGAGGAGTGGCCATCCGATCGAGTAGCATTGTTTCATGTCCGAAACCGTTATCTGAAGCTGGACCGCGTTTGCCCTGAGATTCACTGCAAAACCTGTGCACTTATTCCGGCAGCGAGACAGTCGTTTGATAATTCGAGTAATTGTAGAGTGGGTTGCGAACTGGATTGATCAGCGGCCCGGTTTTCGGATTATCGTCCTGGGTATAGACCCAGAGTTCATTCGGGTCCCACACGACAACTTCATCCCGACAGTCGCCGGTCATGTCCAGTACGGCATTGCACATGTCCGGGTGGCCGTCATTTGGAAAACGAACGACGCGACGTCCCCATCCGTCGAACATTCCGCCTTCCACAACGTTAGCCGACAGCACGAAGAACTCGCCTGGAGTCCCAGTCCAATTGATCGGCAGGCACATACTTCCGTGCTGGCAGGGTTCGAAGTCGTGATAAATGTCACCACGCGCATCGAAGAGGTGGATAATTCCCTGGTTGCCCCAATAGTTAATTGATGCAGCCTCCAGACCCGGCATGTCTGGCCGAAAATCCGCAACGACCGGATTCTGCACGTGCCCGATGTAGTGATGTTTGAGGATTTGTCCTCGCATATCAGCAAAGAACATTCCCTCATCGCTTGCTGCACACAGCAGACGCGGCTCATTGTGCCCCTGAGCACCAAAGCGAACGATGGCAACACCGTCCGCATGGTCGCTGATCTGTCGGTCGAGTGACCACAGGACCGTGCCGTCGTCATCGTACAGCGAATAGCCGATCATCAGCTCATCCCGACCGTCATCGTCCATATCATAGGCAAACGGATAGTGGCCCGTGTTGCAGGAACCGTTCCAGAGGACGTTCAACTGTTCATCCATCGCCCAGAAGTGTCGATACCGGTCCTTAATGATGAGGTCCGTGTCGCGGCCGGTCCCGCGCAGATCGCAGAAGAAGAGCGAGTCGCCAAGAATGCGCGGAAATCGATCGTACGGTGGCTTTGCCGTCCGTGGCATTTCCGGTGTCGGTACTGAGTATTTGACCTCTCCGGATTCACCGTCCGCCACAACGATCTTCATATCCATACAGTAGATGACTTCATTTCGATTGTCCCCGTCAAGATCGTGAATCTGGAACGCCACGTCATTCGTAAGATGGTCTTTCCATGGGTCTGGTTCGCCGACTTGCCACAGGACTTCGCCGTCCAGCGTCACTGCAGTCAGGCAGCTGAGCTCGCTGTTACGGTCTTTCGGGCCGTGATGCCGCACCTGTCCGATGAGAATATCCATTTGACCGTCACCGTTCAGGTCACCGAAACGAAGGTTCCGGCCAACGCCAAATCCCTCGGTGTTGATTGTTTTCCAGTGGACCGGCTTTGGATTCGCTGCCTGAAGGGCCTTCGCTTCCTGCAGGCGTTCCTCGATTTGTCCATCAATTCTCTGGCGTTCCTGCGCTGTCGTGATGACACGAACGTGGTGATAGTTCGTCGGAACGTCCGCCATCAAGCCGATCTTACCCTGTTCATAAGTGCCATCTTCAATTTCCAGCACCGGGCCGCCATCGAGCGACGCCCGAATGTGCGTCCCACGAACTGAGATACGAGCCACCAGAGAAGCGTCCACTGAGAATCGATGAGGTGCGGATGCGAGAATCTCTTCATGGGGTTCCCGGAACGCCGTGGCGTGTTTGACGAATTTTAGAACAGCCCGGCCATCGTCGATTCCGAACCAGTAGTAGCAACGATCATTGTGGTAGCGAAATACGACTCCGCTTTGCGCTCTGTCTGAAAGCGGCTTGAATTCAACGATCAGCGTGTAGTCGCGCCAGGCGTCGTCGCCGGCGATCACCATCGGATGCGCGTGTTTGGTTTTCTTATTGTCGAATACCTGAGCAAGAACAGCATCTTCCGCGATTTGAAAGACCTTCCACGCTCGTTGCGAACCGATATCTGACCGAAATGAGGTGACGCTCCAGCGTCCTTTGGGCGCAACATCCTTCAGATAGTTGATATTCGGTGTGTGCTCCGACGATACTGCTGAATTGGCCCGCTTCGAGGGCATCAAAACCATCGTCAAGCAGAGTAGCGGTGTGGTCATCCACACCGAAGTCGTTTTTGCTGTCAGCAGCGGCAATGCCACCAGATGTTCCCGGGAATCCAAAAAAGATTCCCATGATGGCCATCGTGTTGGTCAAGACGATCTTCACAGGCGCTTCCCTCTCCTCGATTCTCAGGGCAGATGATTCACTGGTCGTTCGTCAACGTGCATCGTAGAGACGTGACGAACTGTACATAATTAATTCCCACTCGAGTCGAATCGAGAGTAGCGACGCCGTCACCCGAAACATTCTGTTGCGGCCAACTGTCTCTGTCCGTCTGTATTGCTCGGGTGAATTCCATCGCGTCACCGTATCACGTCTTTCGTGGGAATCAATCTGCCACAACATTAGCGATTTACGGCGTCCGTACACTAATGAACCGAACACGTTCTTCCCCCAAAAGCGGCACTGGAAATGACAGACATCATGAGAACGCTCATTCTTCCGGAGACAATTGCGTGAAAACTCTGCATCTGTCCATGGTCCTGTTATTGTGTGTCGTGCCTGGCCAAAGAACGGTCACAGCCGACGGGCTTCAGATCACGACGTTTTCCGCAGACATCACTCCGAGACTTGGGAGTCCTGTTGGACAGGGGTTCATTCCGATCCTTACGACAGCCGAGCATCCATTGCTGGCTCGCGGGATCGTACTGCAGGACTCAGGGGTCACGTGTGTCATCTGCACACTTGATCTCATGGAAGTGCATAACGAGTCCTACGATTTCCTGCGCCGTTCGATCGGGCAGGCAGTCGGTGTGTCGGAATCTCATGTCGCACTGCACTGTCTGCACCAGCATACCGCGCCGGCCATCAATACGGCCGCCCTGCGACTGGAACGGGGCGAAGGCGACCCGCGCTTGGTCGCGACAGCAGAATACCTGACACAGATCGCAGAGAAAGTCTCCGCGGCCATTCAGGAGGCACGCATGCACTGGCGACAGGTGACGCACGTCGGCACCGGTCAATCCAGGGTCGAGCGAGTCGCATCCAGTCGCCGCCTTGAATTGGGAGACGGAAGAATTCAGGGACGCAGCAGCAACACGAGATCGGCACCGCAACTGCGACAGTTGCCAGAAGGCGTTATTGATCCCTGGGTGAGGACAGTCGCGGTCTATGGAGCAGACTGCGCCATCGCACATCTCCATTACTACGCGTCGCATCCACAGAGTTTCTATGGTGACGGCAGGGCCAGCTACGATGTGCCCGGGATTGTTCGCGAACGAGTGGAAACGAAGACCGGAGTGTTCCAGCTGTACATCACCGGATGCGCAGGAGACATCGCTTTCGGTAAATACAATGATGGTTCCCGAATAGCTCGCGAGGAGCTGACAGCTCATCTTCAGTCAGGTGTCGAAAGCAGCATCCTGAAACTGAAGAAGCACCCCCTGGTACCGATGAAGTGGTCGGTCCGCCCGTTGACGTTTCCACTAAGACGCGACGATGAGTTCACCGCCGCGGCTAACCAAAAGATTCTCGACGATCCAACAGCCGAACACACTCGGCGTCGTAAAGCTGCGATCGCGTTAGCGTGGATTCAGCGCGTGACGTCCGGCAAACCGGTCGAACTCAGTTGCCTCACCATAGGGCCCGTGAAGATGCTCCACCTGCCCGGCGAGCCATTCGTTCAATATCAACTGGCCGCCCAAAATATGCAGCCCCGTCATTTCGTGTGCGTGGCAGGATACGGTGACTGCGGAATGGGCTATATCGGTGGCGATCGCATTTACACAGACCACGGTGGGTATGAGCAAACGTACGCTTTCGCCGGACCGTGTGAGGAGTTGTTCCTCAACACCATCGGCGAACTGCTGGCAGTTGCCAGATGACGCAGCAGATCGGCGCGGGTGAGTATCCATTCGTAAATCGCATGCCCTCGCTGGCAAGCTGATCAAGGTTCGGCGTGTGATGCCAGGCGTGGCCGTAACAACCAGGATTGGACCGACCCAAATCATCAACCAGAATCAACACAAGATTCGGGCATTCAGCGCTATCAGCTGCACCGGGGGAGAATGACCGCCGCAAGCAGAGTCAATGGGGTGAATCGATTCATTCTTTGCCTGTTGGTGCGGTCTGCCGAATCCGGTCCTGTTCCACTGACCGACACCATTGCCTCAATCCGGATTCCATTCGAGCAACCATGCGGGGCAGACTTTCGGCCAGATTGTGTGATTCAGTGGGGTCGTTCTCTAAATCGTAGAGTGCGAGCGGTAATGTCGAATCCGAAACTTTGCTTCCGCGGGTGATGAATGGCCGGACCAATTTGAAATGTCCCGCCCGGGCTGCCGCGTTGTGCGAATAGTTGGGTTCGCCGCGATTCCATTGCCAATAGCGCGTGGGTTCGAAGGTGGCTGACTCGTTGCGCAGCACGCGGGCGAAACTCGCACCATCAATCGCCTTCGCCTGTGCTGAATCGATCTCGCAAAGATCGAGAAGTGTGGGCAGCAGGTCGACAAAATGGACGAGTTGCTTTCGCACACCTGGACGAAATCTGTTGGGCCACCGCACCATCAGCGGCACACGAATGCCCCCTTCGTAAATTTGGTATTTTGTTCCGCGAAGACCATGATTGAACCGCTCACCCGTGAGCGGGTCGGGTCCGTTGTCGCTGGCAAAGATCAGGATGGTGTTGCCTGACAATCCCAAAGTACTCAGTTCACGGTCCAGTTCACCGATGCCGCGATCCATGATTTCAATCATTGCGTACAATGTGGCCGTTGCTTCGTGAAAACCCTGATCATGATATCGCTTGATTGTTCTGGCTGGGGCTTCGATCGGGCGATGCGGGGCGTAGTGGGCCAGATGCAGAAAGAACGGACGCGTGCGATTGCGTCGGACAAACTGGATCGCTCGATCGGACAAATCTTCAGTCAGGTATTTACCATCAACTGTTTCAATCTTGCCATTGATGTCGAGTGAGTAGTCAAAATAGGACAGAACCTGGGACCCGTCGAAGCCTTCAAATTCATCGAACCCACGTGCGAGCGGGTGATATTCCTTTCCACGTCCGACGTGCCATTTACCAATCAATCCTGTCCTGTAGCCCGCACCACGCATGATATCGGCGATCGTCGTTTCGTCGCGGCGCAGACGTGTCAGCCTCGGGTGTTTATTCATGTTCAGCGTGACGACACCGGTGCGATGCGGATATCGACCAGTCAGCAGCGCCGCTCGCGCTGGCGCGCAGACACACGATGCACTGTACGCCTGATCGAACTGGACACTCTCTTTCGCCAGCCGATCTAAACTCGGCGTTCGTGTCGGCATGTCATCGCCCCCGCCCAAATCACCGACGGCCAAATCGTCGGCCAGAATCAGGATCACGTTGGGACGATCATTGGAGTGGTCGTTATTCTGCCGCAAATCGTCATTGGCAAACAGAATGGTCACTGCACCTGACAGTTGAACACCCAGCAGCGCGGAGACTAACAATGTGGGTACCTGCATCACTGTTCACCGGCCTCGACAGGACTCAGGAGCGGATCATTGATCGACTTCATCATGGCGATCATGTTTACATGCAGGTCTGCGATCGCCAGTGCGACTTCCTGACTGGATTCATTGATCAGGTTCCTCGTTTCATCTGTATCAGCTTTGAGATCATAGAACTCGTCGCGGCCGGAGTTGTCGAAGTCCCGGATCAGCTTATAGTGTGGCGTTCGATAGCATCGCATCCTGGCAACGACGTAATTCACCATGCTGTACTCCGCATAGACATCCTGATTCCAGTCGGATGGCAGTTCTCCTCGAAGCAACGGTGTGAGGTCGCGGCCCCGCAAACACGGGTCCTTCGGTGGAGCAATCTTTGCCATGGCCAGCAATGTTGGAAAGATGTCCAGACTGGTTGCCGTATCCCTGATCACCGTGCCGTGCCGGACGACACCGGGCCACCGGACAAGTGTTGGAGCTTTGAGTGACAAGTCATACATATTCGGACGATACTTGTCAGAGATGACTCGTGTGCCGTGATGTTCTCTGCCAGGCGGCTTCCTGCGCGTCGCCCAGATACCGTTGCCTTTGTGTCGAATTCCGTTGTGCCCCAGATTATAGCCGTGATCGGAAGTGAAGATGACGATGGTCTGCTCGCTCAGGTTCAGCCGGTCCAGGGTGTCAAGCAGACGACCGAGGTTGCGGTCAACACCGCTCGTACTGGCCAGATACTCGCGCATGTCCTTCTTGATTTTCGCAGCATCCAGGTCCGGGTAGTCGGGAATCAATGGGTCCAGGTCTGCATAAGGACTCCAGTCTTCAGGAGCGACTGGCAGCCACGCGCTGTGTGGCGCGCGGGTGTGAAGGCATAACAGAAACGGTTTTGAGTCGATGTTCGCATTTTCAACGAACTCAATGGCATGATCTGTCAGAATATCGGTCGTCAGCCCTCTGAATTGGCGGACAATTCCATCTTTTTCCAGGATGGGGTTGTCGGGCGAGGTACCTCCGGAGGTTAAGCCCATGAAGTAGTCGAATCCGTGGTTCGTAGGATGGAACCTGGCATGGCCAGGAAGGGTCCAGTCACCCAAATGCCACTTTCCGACTAACCCGGTTCGGTATCCCGCCGTTTGCAGGACTTCAGCGAACGTGGTGGTCGATTGTGGATCGAGTGCGATCTGGTCTTGTGGATTGAACAGTCTGTGTTGCGGCGATGGGATGAAGTCCTCAATGCCCAACTCACTGGCATAACGCCCGGTGGCGATGGATGCTCGCGCCGGACTACAGACAGGCGTCGTGCAAAAGAAATTCGTGAACAATGCGCCGTCGCGGGACAGCCGATCCATGTTCGGGGTATGGGCTG
>JBDOMX010001075.1:0-1770 GCA_039831615.1 Planctomycetaceae bacterium | reverse complement strand
CTGCAAGAACAGTGGAATGGCGAAGAGCAACCCAAATTCACCGAGACTGACGATGACCGCCACGGCATTGCCGGCGCCGAACGAACGGATCCTGAACAACCGGAGGTCCAGCACCACGACCTTGCCAGCCTGTGCCCGCGCATTCTCGATGAACAGCATCGCCACGATGGCCAGAATTCCAAGAATGCCTGCGACGGGAACAACGGAGATGCTGTCCGAAGGCCACATCCAGGACCCGATGCTGAACTGTTCTGTGGGCACCAGCCAGCCGTATCGCTGCCCTTCAATAAGGGCGAAGACGATGCCGAGCAGGCCGATGGTGACCAGCACGGTTCCGACCAGGTCGATTCCCTTGCGACCGAGCGCATCGCGTGTTTCCGGTACGACGAGAACAACGCCGATGAGCACGATGACGCCGATGGGGACGTTAATCAAGAAGGCCCAGTGCCAGGAGTAGTAGGTCGTGAGCCAACCTCCCACCAGTGGGCCGAGAGCCGCCATTCCGCCGATCGTGCCGCCCCAAACGGCGAACGCCACGGCGCGGGCTTTGCCGACGAATACGGCGTTGATGACCGAAAGCGAACTCGGCAGAATCATGGCGCCGCCGATGCCCTGCAGCGCGCGAGCCGCGATCAGTGAGATCGAGTCATTGGAGCTGGCGACCAGGACGCTGGCCAGGACGAAGATGACAACGCCGATGATGAACAGTCGCTTGCGGCCGAAGCGATCGGCCAAGCGACCGAAGAAGATCAGAAGTGATGCGAACGTCAGGGAGTAGGCGGCGTTGACCCACTCGGCTTCGTTTGTGGTCAGGTTCAGATCGCGAACCATCGTGGGAATGGCCACGTTCACGACGGTGGCGTCCAAGATGATCATCGCGACGCCGAGGGCGAGGAAGAGTAGAGCTATCCAGCGCCGCTTGCCTTGCAAAGCGACCTGATCGGGGGTGTTGCTCATGAGTGCGCTCCCGTTCGCCTCGTGCCAACTTCGAATCAGCAGCCGAAGTCTGCCGTATTTCAGCGCACCTGGAACAATCGGGAGCGTGAGTGTCGCGTCGATCGCCCAGCGTTTGCCGATTCGGGTCGGCGATGTCGTGGTGGAACCACCCGTCGTGCTCGCCCCCATGGCGGGCATCACGAACCGCGCGTTTCGTCGGCTCTGCAGGGAATCCGGGGCTGGGCTGTACGTCTCAGAAATGACTACCAGTCGGGCGTTGGTGGAACGCAACGCCGCCACGATGGACATGGTGTCCTTCGCGGACGACGAATACCCGCGCTCCGTTCAGTTATATGGAGTGGACCCGCAGGTGATGGCTGCTGCTGTGCGCATCATCGTGTCCGAAGATCGTGCCGACCACATTGACATGAATTTCGGATGTCCCGTCCCGAAGGTGACGCGTAAGGGCGGGGGGAGCGCTCTGCCGTGGAAGAAGGACCTGTTCGCAGCGATCGTCGATGCGGCCGTCGACGCCGCGGACGGTCGCGTCCCGGTGTCGGTGAAGATGCGCAAGGGCATTGATGATGACCACCTGACGTACCTTCAGGCGGGGCGAACCGCGGCCGCGGCGGGCGTCTCGTGGGTGGCGTTGCACGCCCGGACGACCCAGGAGATGTACTCCGGTACTGCGGACTGGTCGGCGATCTCGCGTCTAAAGGAAGAGCTCGACCCGCTCGGTGTCCCGGTGTTGGGCAACGGGGATATCTGGACGGCGTCGGATGCCATGCGAATGATGGAGCAGACCGGTGCGGACGGTGTGGTTGTCGGTCGCGG
>JBDOMX010000567.1:0-1770 GCA_039831615.1 Planctomycetaceae bacterium | reverse complement strand
TGTTGGATGCACGCCTGCTCTACTTCTTGTTGTCGCTGCGTGTCCGACGCGAAGTTGATAGCGTCCTGATGAGGTGCCTTATCGACACTGGGATTCGCGTCGAGAAATGTCTTGAGTTGGGCCGCTTTGCGGAATTTTGCCACCCGCGAGAAGCCATGGAACTTGTCCGCCGTGGCCTGATCCGAAATAAGCAGATTCAGGTCAAGCACTAACTCAAACACAGTCCGTGCGACAGAATTCACGATTTGAAACTGCGCGGGATCATTCAGAAGCCTGAGACCACGCAACAGCAGCGCAATTCGGTAGAAAGTGACAGCTACTGCTTGTTCGTAATCTGATTTTCCAATTTGTCCTTGAATCACAGGGCAAACGACGTCCTCCATCAATCCATGAATGCTCGCGGTCCCCTTGAAGAACGCTATCGCCTGTTCCTCGATAGACAAGGCCGTTACATCGGCGGCTTCAATTACTTCTAAAACTACCGGGTGGTTCATACCTGCACACCATACCGAGCGATGAGATTCCCAGCGTGTCCTTTGAGGCCGTCGTAATCCTGCCATTCCCTCCACAGATCGGAGTAAGTTTGCGACACAAACTGGATTTCTGATGGGATCACACGTTCGCTGAACGCTCTGAGTTCCCTGCGATGCTGAATACAGGCGTCGATGTTGTCGCCGTTTGTTGGTTCCCAGTAGAGGTAAAGAAGTCTGACCGCTGTCGACTCCGAGCTCTTCAGATAGCGAATCAATCCGAGGTAGTGTTTGACAAGCTGCGCAACATCAAGATGCTTCATCCCCACAAACTTGGAATTTTCCAGTAGGTCCCACCAGCAGTCCTCGGCGTGCGGGAATTTCTCTCGCTGGTAGCTGTCGCTGTATTCCGCAACTTTCCGGTTGAAATACTCCGTCAATTTGGATTCGACGGCACAAATCTCACGGTCATTCTCCAGCCATACGTCCAAATGAGGATGCGTTCCTCCCCGAAGCCCGGTACGACACTCCCGTTCAAAACTGATCGCACTAAAACCAGTCCGACCGCAGCAGGCGAGGCTCTCCGGGGCATCTTTGAACGGCGCGAACGAATTCACAGCCAGCGCGGTCGATGAATGCACCGCCAGAAACTTGCTGTGGAGCTCATTCCCTGCCCCCTTCTGCAAGTCAGACTCGAATTGCCGCAGCTGAACGCCCTTGACGAGGTTTTCCTCCGGTCGGCTCACGTAGCCGGCGTCGCCCGTTCGTCCTGAAAACTGCCGTTGCAGTGCGTCGATCGCCTTTTTCTTCGTTGTACTCATCCGCCAACTCCGATTGAGCGTTAGCTCATGTTGTGTTTAGGCGCCTTCGCGAGGCAGAGGGGCGGCGCACGATCGCTGATGTGAAGTGGCCATGTTTTGCGCCCTCCGATTACAGTAACAGGTCGCTGAGAAATTCAGATACAGGATCCGTCCCCGTCACGAGCAATTGGTCCCTGGCTCGGGTGCAGGCGACATAGAGCAAATGCCGTTCAGTGTTGTAGACTTCCTCCAGATCTGAGTCGTCGGCAACAGCTTCCATGCGTTCCTGGAGAGGAATAACCTCATCGTCACAGGCCATAACGACTACGGCACGGAATTCCAGCCCCTTTGCCATGTGCATCGTAGAAATGGAAATGCAGTCGGCGGTGGGTTCGAGATGATCAACCAATCTGGCAGACTTCATGCCAGCTGCCTGGATCGCTTCCTCTGCTCGTTCAATTTCGCTCTCCGATCGCACAAACACACCGATCTCACGAGGC
>JBDOMX010000322.1:0-7352 GCA_039831615.1 Planctomycetaceae bacterium | reverse complement strand
ACTCCGCCAGCTGCCGCGCCTGGGCGAGCGACGTGTTGACCGTCAAACGTAAATCAGCTGTCCACGAACCGTCTTCCGGAGCGACAAAATTCCAGTGAGGACTCACCGCCACACTTTGGTGGACGAGTTCAAATCCGGACTCGGACTGGCTGATTGTCTCGATCGGAGATGCCCACACCCCTCCGTCCTGCGTCCATTCGACCGATACATCCAGTCCCTGCCACTCGTCGACCAGACCCAGACGACTTGACTCCGGCAGATCGATACATGCGTCCAGACTTCCCAGCTGCTCACCATTCGCATCGTAGAAGTAGCGATCGGATGCGCCGCCAGGCATCGTGGCAAAATTGAACTCGGCAGCAAAATGCAACGGAACCCCCTGAGGCAGTTCATCCAGCTGGTAGTGGACCAGCAGCTCGCCTGGCCGTTTCTTCGACATCGTCACAACCTTGCGAATCGTGATTTCGTGCACGCTGACTTTGCCTCGGCACGTCATCTGCAGAATGACCTCATCATTGCTGCGTTCGACCGTGGCGTCATAGGGAGCTGTAGAGAATGCGGACAAGACGCCCTCGCCCCTGCGAAAGGCGTCTCCGGAAAGATCAGGCTGCAGGAAATGATCCACGAGGCTTTTTCGCGACCAGCTGTCATACGCGAGTTTGAGATCAAGGTTTGGCTGCTTAAAACGGACGATGTCATGAATGCTGGCAACTTCTGACTCATTTCTCCCGTCATTGTGCCGCAGAAACTCTGCGTGTTCCAGCACCTTCCTGTGATAGGGTTCCGGTCGGCGATCGAGCGTTGCCAGCAGGTTGACTCGACAGGTCCGCACATCCCATTCGTACAAATGACCGCCGACAGACGGCCTGAAATACGCCACCATCCTGTGGCTGCTCAGTCGAATCTCGTGATGGGTGTCCAGGTTGTAGTCACCGGTGGAAACGTCCACCCATTTGTCAGAACTTCTTGACAACTTTTCCAGCTGATTGTCCGCTTCGATCAAGCTGGAATACACGGCGTTCCGCAGATGCGGCAGATACAGGCCACCAAACGCCCCATGCCAGTAAGCGCAGTTACACTGTCCTCGATACAAGTGCTGACGAATCTCGGCCAGTTCACCCGCATCGCTGTCCGCATCCTGTTCAGCAACCGCCAGCCGCGTGCTGATCTCCAGCATGCGTGCGTACATTTCATTGCTTTCCGGATACTTCACTCGGAAGTTGCGCCAGAAGCCGCCTCGTGCAAACTGCAGCAGACGCTTCCAGTTGGCGTCGCCATCGATGTGGCTCAGTCGCTGCAGGTCCTGCTGCGTTGAAGAGTCCAGCACCCATTCCGTCATTTCGCGGTAGCTGGCATCCGGGATGTAGAATAGGCCCTTTGCTTTGACGTGATCGAGCGTTTCGCTCGGTGTCGTCACTTTCAGCCAGTCACTGTTTTCGCGCAAGGCCTGCAGAAATCGCCTCAGCCAGCCATCTTCGTACACATGCTTGTGAGTCTCCGGCCACGTGCCGAACTTTTCGCCGTCGTCGCCGAATACCACGACCGGGTCGTCATGTTGTTGTGCGATCTCGTTGAGGTAGGCCACGGTTTCTTCCGGGTTGCGGAAGGGAATGAGGTATCGCAGGCGTTCGCTGCCCGGAAGCACGGCCAGCAATCGACCTTCATCTTCCGTCGCGTAATAACCAAACAGCTCGTCGTCGCTCATGCCGGCACTGCGAAAATGGTGGTCGTCCAGAATGGTGTACTGGATGCCGGCGGCCGTCAGGTCACCCGCGAACGATTGCTCCCAAACTCGTTCAGGCATCCACATGCCGCGAACAGACGTCCCGAACAGTTTCTCCAGATGGTGAGTGAACGATTGAATCTGGCCAATTCGGTCCCGTCGTGTAATGTTTGACAGAATCGGTTCGTAGAACGCACCTCCAATGATTTCCGTCTGTCCACGTTCCACGAGTGAGCGAACCTGATCGATGTACTCCGGATGCCGCTGTTCGAGCCATTCCAGCAGACTTCCGGACGTGTGCAGCGCGAACGGAATCTCCGGATATTCGGAAATCAGATTCAGGAACGGCCGGTAGCTTTCCTGGTAGGACTGTTCAAAGACACCGTCGAAATTGCCGACTGGCTGGTGATTATGCAGGGCCAGAATCAGGCGCAAAGTTCCCGCCATGGATCGAATGCTCCGACTCTCCCAAATCAGGAGAGGGGTTGTTGTTTGCAGGTCGGTCAGGTTGAACCGACCCATTGTGACTGGAAGCTGTAGGACTCAATCCTTTTGAACGGCTCCACTACCAGGATCGAATTGGTTTATTCCGGGTGAGTGTCACTGCCACCGAATTCGACAAAGTCCACCGGAGTTACTGCCACTGCGTGCACTGCCCAGCTTGCCAGCATTGCAGGTCCGTCCTGATCGCGGAATTGTGGCATGAAGACTGCGTTGTGGGAAGGACATTCACGCGGGGGGAAGGCCTTATGCATAGATGTTTCGATGTAAACGGTGTCCATCACAACATTCTCAGTCAGTCGAATCGCGTGTTGGATTCTACGTTCGGTTGCTACGATTCATGGCATGGCGACTGAGGCGAAAACTGACAATGCTGCAGATTCCGGTGGGCGACACACCTCAACGGGTTGGCGGCTCTTTCAGATGACGTTTCGGGGGCTGGCACGGATTTCAATCCTGGCGCTGCTGGTGATCATTCCTTACTGCCAAATGAACCCGCGGAAAGAATTTGATGTTTCCGTGGTGACAGATTTCGGGTCGTACGAACTCTCTGCCGATCACACCGGCTGCCTGCTGCAGTGCCGTTTTCGGCCAAATGTCGCCTGGGACTTCTATCGCCTTGATCTCAATGAGCGGTGGAATTTGACACGTCCGCCCCGGGTGTCCGAGTATGTCGCGTCATTGAAGTCGCAGTTACAAGTCCGACAACCAGGCGTCTGGGGGCTCGTTGGATTCGGTACCGGATTGGCCTGGGTGTCTCAGAGTAGTCAGTTGGTCGCCAGCCTGAACCACACATGGACAATCTATCTCGCTCTCCTGGCGTTCTGGTTTGTTGATGGTCGAAGAACCACACGGTGGTTTCGGCAACAGCGATCCACGATCGAAACGCCTGATGCCTGACGATCAGTCCCTGTGTGCAACCCATTCCTGTGCGGTTGAGTTGTATCGAACGATCAGCGGAGATCTAGCGTATTCATTCGCCGAAATTCCCCATGCGTGTGCGAGGTCGAACCATATTTCCGCTTGGCCACGAATTCCAGGTAGACCATTCTCGAGCGTGGCAGAGAATGCGTCGGACCACGGTTCCGTAGGAACCAACATGGAAACCTCGCGACCGGAGCGTCGGTTGCCACCCCAAAGAACTTTCGCGTAGCCGACCGTGTTCCGGTGCAATCTACGGTCTTCCCACCAGACTCCGGGAAAGTTGTGATTTCGCGATACACCTAAGACGAGGTCAATCAGGTGAGACGGTTCCAATAAAGTCATTCTGAGGAGAACGTTGTAATATTGCCGAGCGCGCCGATAGCAGACGCTCCAGGACTGCACTCCATCGTCGTTCCTGCACCAATCCGAACCGAATTGCTTCCTGACTGCTGACGCACAGCATCGATGAAAGAATTGCTTGGCGACGACAGACCGGTTGGACATGACGAGAGACAACAAATGTGAGATTGACACCTGACCATCTTAGCTGCCAGCTCTTCCCGAGTGAATGTCGCTTGATCCGATGGAGGGACCGAAGCAGGCGATTAAGCCGCTCACCATGACACGTGTGTATCGTCATTCCCGTCGCGCGTCATCAGCGACCTGAGTACGTCTCGGTCAATATTCTGGCCAGGAAATTGTACTGAGCCGTCTACAAACCCGACATGAGTGAAATCAAGGCGCGCCGGTCTGAGAACATCGGTGCTCCAGGTGAAGGGGACCGAAGCAGGTCCAGACCAGGTTCAACAGACCAGCCACGACGGTGGGTTCAAACATACGAGCCACGACCGTGAGGAAGTGGTCAGCGCGCGCCATGACCATGACGGAGTGGTCCGGCAGGTCGCTCGATTAGACCGCTTCCTGACGGGCGCGGCTCGTTGACAGCGTTCAGGTCGCCTGTCCGATCTCATTGCTGGCACTGTTCACGTCGTCCGGGAATGGCGGCGTCTCAACGCAAAATGTTGACTGCGATAGCTTATGGCCATTTTGCACAGCTATGCGGTCACGTGGCTAGACTCTCAGGTGTTTGGTGGCACCGGTGGCAGATCCTCTGCCTGCAGCCAGTCCTGTTCTGCAGCTCTGACGCCCAACACGATGACGTCAGCGTCAACAACGGTGAACAAGATGCGGTAGCCGGGTCTTGAACGAAGACCAAACAGGGCTTCACGCAGATCGTATGGAACCTCTGGATTCTCATACGCCAATGAGTGCGACTCTGGAAATTGATCCATTGTCCGGATTTTGGACAGGATCGCGAATGACCATTCTTCTGCTTCCGTGAACGAATAGTGATCACGCCACCAGTCCGCGTTGCGGCGGATATCGCTGTACGCCTCGTCAACAATCCTTAGACGATATTTCATGTGGTTGGACGCGGAGAGAATCCCATTTCATCACAGAGCCTGTCTTCTGCTTCGTCGACGGACATCATGCGACCAGCTTCCATGTCGTCAATGGCTCTCTCGAGGGACTCATTCGTGTCTTTGCGATACAACGCACGCCTCATTCGCTCAAGAACATCAGCATCCATGAGGATGAATGTCCTGTCTGTTCCATCGGCCTGACACTCGACCCCGTTGGGGTATTGTACGGCCTGCTCAGTTTGCTCTGGTGTGAGTTTGATCATGGCTGCACTGTACCACAGAATTCGGTCCCCGTGTGAATCAAAACACCCGTTGAATTCGGCCCTAACGCTCGGCAAGTGGGAGCTGGAGCGTGTCAGACTCGCCCGCCATCGGTTTCTACCGCGTTGTCAGGAATCCACGGTCAGCGACCAGCACCGGCGAGTCGGTGAAGGACACGGATGGCACGTAGATTTAACTAACCCCTTTGAGCATATCGCGTTTGGCTTCGTGTCCGGGCTTGGTAAGTCGTGGATACCTGTCGTTTCTCCTTTTCTTCCGGCGAGGTTCGAAGCGGTCAGGCCGATCGGCGACGCGATGTACTGCGATGGCGTCGAGTAGTTCCTGGTACAGATGCATGCGGAACGCCGCGTCCCATGAGGAATCTCAAATGAAGTTCACCTGTATCACGGCTGCGTGCACTATTCTGTTCCTGTCATTTGCTGGTTGCTCATCAACCGTACAAGAACAGCCACCATCAACTGAGTTGTCAAAATGGGTAGGCCAGAATGTTCGTGTGCAGTTCCGACGCGATGCCCTTGGAGCTGCGCACACATTTGGATCTGCCCCGTATTGCAAGAGTAACTTCACTGCCGCCACGTCGTTCTTTGCGGCCGCCATATGGAGTGGTGTCCAGTCATTGATTCCGTGCACGTCGACGGGCGCTCCATGCTGCAGTAAGAGCTCAAGTACATCGGACCGCTCGGCTTCGATTGCGCGCAGCAAAATGGGAACACCTGCATCGTCATACGAGACAGCTAAGTCCACTTTCTTGCTCAGCATCCACGCAATAGTTCGCTTGGATCCGACGTCGATTGCGTTGTGTATCCATGGCTGCCCGACGAATTCGTCCTTGCCGTTCGGGAAGTCGTCGATCAGCTCGGCGAGTTCCTCCAGCTGTTCGGTAGTTCCTGCTCTGAGCAGACCATCGATGTATTCGTAGTCACTTGTCACAGCAGAACGCCACCCATTCGACATGCCGACAAATCCGATCTCACAGCCAGCATCAGAATAATGACGAAGCGCACTTCGCAGTCCGACATTGCGAGCTTTTTCAGTAGGATCCGTCGAATAGTCCTACAAGCGCCGATTTGCGATGCTGCTTATCCGCAGATGCGTAAGGAGGAGACGGATGGCGGACGACCAAGTTCCTAATCGGGGCAGTGTTCACACGTCGGTCTCCATTTTTTGGCGCGCGTCGGTCTGAGAACCCACAGTGCAGCCGGTGAGGGGACCGAAGCATTTTGTTCGGTGACAGTGCGTTGTCACACTGCTTCCATCGCTGTGTAGACTTTTCCCTTTTTGCTCAACCACGCAACGTCTCCTCGTTCAGCGCGGTCTTTGACGTCGCGAAGCAGTTGAACAGTCTCCGATTCGTAGCATGGTTCGCTCGGGTCGTCGACGGGGATAACCATATCGACCTCGACCGCAACAACGAACTTGTCAGTTTGAATTAGCCGAGTTCGCTTGATTCGCTCACCGGGTATACGCATGAGTTAACCTCTGTCAAAGAAGTGGACAGTCACCAGTTTGGCAACGCCAGAGTGCCGCAGATGTGACCACACCGCCTTCACATCTGTGCCGTCGGGCAGGAACTCTCGAACTTCAACGGCCGGGTTGGGAGTTCCATCTGGCCGTTCAACCATCAGATGGCCATCCGCAAGACCAGCTACTACTTGCCATTCCAATATACCACGCTCCTCCAATCGCTCGGAAGCGTGCAGCCCGACAACGAATCTGTCCTCTGCGACCAGTTGCCGAATCGTTTGGAACAACTGCCCCATGCCGCGTCCTTGCTATCTGGTCGAGGTTACTCGTCGAGTCAACGATTCAAGCGATTCTATGACGTAATGTCGCGGCACGCCAGAAGCAAAATTAAGGCGCGTCGGTCTGAGAAACCGGGTGCATCCGCAACGCGTGCAATGGCCGGGATTTCTCGAGTTCGACGGGACGAGGCTGAGCAGCTTGGTCCGGTCAGGCTTCAGCCGTGATACAGCAAGACGTCAGTTCCTGTTTTAAAGACAGGTCACTGCCCGTCCTGAGCCTCTCCAGCAGGCGATAACATGCGAACTTCGCGCTGTGGGAACGGAATGCTGATTCCTTCTTCCGCGAACGCATGATGAATCTGTGTGTGCAGCTCGGTGATCGTCCGGAGGCGATTCTCCATGTCCGGCAGATACGCCCGCAGCACCAGATTCAGCGCAATCCCGAATCCGGCCGCGAAGAACCCCATCCTCTGCAGCAGGCAGAGCGGGCATGGATATTCGCCGCCCACCAACTGGATCCAAAACGCCCCCAACAGGACCACAGAAATTGCAAGCACACAAACGTGAAGGATCAGTAATTCGATTCTGTTCCAGACTTTCCAGATTGGATGTCCATCGCTGATGGAATGATTCTGTTCGGCGGCAGGCATAACCAACTCCTCGTGACTAAGCGGTTGTGTTGAAAGGTCAGTCGCGGTGGCGTTTGGAGGTCACAAATTTATGTCCAGCTTGTCGGTGGCATGGTGCACGAACAAC
>JBDOMX010000787.1:0-7367 GCA_039831615.1 Planctomycetaceae bacterium | reverse complement strand
CGCTCCGACTGGTATCTGCAGGTGCCGCCAGTTCAAAGGCCGGCAACCGGGCAGCCGGCCGCTCGTCAGGCTCGCAGCACATCCGTGCGACTGGCGCCGATGCCTGATGGCCGGCGCCGGGGACTGACCCGACGACGACCATCGGACCATGCACCTGTGCAACTCCCGCTGGGAACAAAACCAGCAGCGGTGGGCGGCAATTTGTCGAGCGTGGACGGGCGGGCACGTGGCACGCTCATGCACGCGTGGTTCAGCCGGATTTGCTGGCTCGACGTCGGAGACCAACCGACTCTCGCCGAGCTTCGAGCCGTCGCTCAGGAACCCGCCCTGCGCGAGCTGCGCCTTTCCGACGACGTGCTGGAGTCTCTGCTGAGCGAATTTCTGCGAATGGTGGACCAACCGGCCACCCAAACAGCCCTGTCAAGATCTGTGGCGCATGATCGGTTGTCCCGGCAGCTCGCACCGGAGGCTCCATCTGAGATCGACATCCATGTCATGACAGAGCGGCCGTTCGTATATCGACACCAGGGCGGCATCATCCAGGGAACCATCGATCGACTGGTCATCGCCGAACAGGCCGGACGGCCACTGGCGGCGGAGATCATTGACTTCAAGACAGACCGCTTCTCAGGTGACCGTGCCCGCTGGATGGCCAACAAGGAATCTGAATACGGAAGCCAGTTACGCGACTATCGCACGGCGGTGACTCAGTGTTTTCGCATTCCCGGTGACTTCATTACGACGTCCCTGCTGTTGCTGGAAGCCGATGCCTCTGTCGCCGTGATTTGAGAGGCGTGCGGATGCGGTGCTGCCGCCGGGGATGAATCAGGGGGGGTACCTCAATTCAGCACTGCGCATGGCTGCTCAGATCTCACCAGGGGGGGGGCGGTCGACCAATACTGGACGTGGGCGAGGTGTTCGTGCATACTTTAAGTACTTCCGGATGAAATTGGGCCACGTACCGGTGCATCTCCGGGTTCAGCTCGTACTGAAGTTGTTTCCCGGCGACTCGGATGTGCGCACAACTGCGGAATCTGGTACAGCCGTCCTCTCCCGAGTCCCCCCAATGCAAGACATGTCGCGACGCCCCACCTCGTTGCTCCCCAGGGCCACGTGTCCGCACTGCTGGACCAAATTTCCTCCGGAAGACTCGCTGTGGGTCTCTGCCCATCCGGATCTTGACGACGACGACATCGTGACACCGAGAGGTCAGCGACGGTTTCTGCCGACTCGTCTGAACGAAAATGGCCATGCCATCGATGTGAAGGGCGAGATCTGTTACCAGCTCGCCTGTCCTCGATGCCATTTGACGATTGTGCGTGCATCCCTGGAGCTGAACCCGCTGTTTTTCTCAATCCTCGGGGCTCCAGGATCGGGCAAGTCGTACTACCTTGCCGCATCGATCTGGCAGCTCCGCAAGGCACTCAGTTCCAAATTCTGCATCGCATTCGGTGACGCTGACCCGGCCTCCAACCGAATCATCAATCAATACGAAGAAATCCTGTTTCTGAACAATGACCGAGAGGCTCCCGTCGCCCTGCCAAAGACAGAAAAGGAAGGCGACCTGTACGAATCCGTCGTGCTGGCCGGCCGGCCGGTGTTGTTTCCCAGACCGTTTGTCTTCTCCGTCAAGCCACAGCCCGATCATCCGGGATTCAGCCATTTGAATTCACTGGCCCGCGCCCTGTGCCTGTACGACAATGCGGGCGAGCACTTCATGCCCGGCGAGGAGTCATCCAATAATCCAGGCACGCAGCATCTCTCTGTGTCCAAAGCATTGCTGTTCCTGTTTGACCCCACTCAGCATCATGAATTCCGGGCGCAGTGTGCAGAACGCAGCAAGGACCCTCAAATGGGAGAACGCGGGTGGAATTTTCGGCAGGACAAGATTCTGCTTGAAGCCGAGAGCAGAATCAGGGCGCAAACCGGACTGCGTCAGTCAGACCGTGACGGAAGACCACTGATTGTCGTGGTCACAAAATACGACGCCTGGAATTCACTGATGGGCAGCACCGAAATGCCACCCGATTGGTTTGTCCGCAAGACACGTTCCGGGAAAAATGCGCTCGACGTGGAGAGAGTGCAAACGATGTCCAGAAAAATCCGCAAACTCATGGCGCTGCTGGCGCCGGAGTTTGTGAGCGCGGCAGATGGATTCTCAAAGGACGTCACCTACATCCCCGTCAGTGCGCTCGGCAAAGGGCCGGAACTCGTGAAGACAGATGAGGTCGAGGAGTTCGTGATCCGTCCGTCGGAGATCAAACCTGTCTGGGCAGAAGTCCCGTTGATGTATGCGATTTACCGCACGGTACCGGGCATGATCATGGCCTACACCGGCAAGAACCGCAGCAAGAGTCAGGCAGCGCCGAATGGAGGCGGCGGGGCATGAGCCAGGAGATCGTGTACACATCCGCGCCGCAGGGTCTGAAGCCGGGCAGCAAAGGGTTTTGTACGGTCGTCAGCACAGCAGGAATGGCGGGCAATTTTTCAGAGCGACTGGAGATGCTCAGTGGATATCGCCATGCCTTCACGCCCGGTGACCGACACGCCCCGGTCAACTACTCCCACCTGCACATCAAAATATCAGGGCAGCCCTATTATGTTCTGTCGCGCGTGTGCGACGCCGGGCTCGACTATTCACAACGTTCTAATAAGCTCGCCCATCATGTGGCACTGAGTGCTGACGAGCTGGTCGCGGCAGGTCCTGCGGCAGTGCTCGCTCAACGCGGTTTTTGTGAGTCGCGGTGGGACGGAACCGTCAAAACACTGCCTGTTGGTCGGCGGCCAAATGTACCACACTCAAGGCCCGGCGTTTGTTCTGCGTGGAAGAATCTGACCGGCGACGCCGGCTGGGCCGGAGTGCTCGCGCATTCCGCCACGGAGGCCAGGCCAAAACCTGTGACTGTCATTTTCCCTGCCGGCACAGACACCCTGACGCTGTTGGTTGAGGCGCTGAACCTGCTGTCTCCGGGGCTGCGCTGGAATGTGACGTTCAGCACCTACTTCACGAAGGCGATCGCAGGCAGCGATTGCCTGTGGCGTTGCGTGCTGGATGGGACGAAGCAGGCGGGAGCGCTCAGAAAAAACCCCAATTCCGTGGTGATCGACCTGAGCGCGAACCTCAAAGCGCCTCCGGACACTCCGTTTTTGTCAGCCGCACGAACCGGCAGACCGGGCCCCGGGTACAACGATGATTTTGCGGCACCATCGCCCGGCGGAAGCAGTTCTTACCGCACGATGAGGGCACGCAAAAAACCTCAGGTCAACCCGGTCGCGGAACACGATGAGTTTGCGGCGGCAAATGCTGCCGCCGGATCGTGGGATCAGTATCGAAATATGCCGGCAATGCCGGATCTGCCTCCCAGACGGCGTCGATGGCTGCAGCGAAAGTCGACGTGGTTCCTGCTGGGATTCCTGCTGTTGAGCGTGACGGGTGGGCTGATTGCTGCAGCCTATCATGCCGGACAAAAAGCCCCGCCAGGCTTAGATCCGAAAGTCGGATCACCGGCGGCGCCCGACAGCGATCCGAACACGGGGGCCAATTCCGCCGATGGCAGCGAAAGTGTAACCGAGACAACGTCTGAGCCCGCGCTGAACAACACCGCCGAACCCGGCTCCGCCACCCGACCATCGGCTGAAGATCGCGGTCGAGCGGCAGCGGAATCTCATTCGTTGACCCCACGCGAGGTGTCGATCCTTCCGCAGTTGGGCGGTCGCGGTCGCGATCGCTCAAAAGCCCGCGTTGCCTCGGTTGATCCGTTCGCTGAACTGGCGGCGGACAAACTGCCGAATGGAGTGATTCCCCTGATCCCGCCTGAAACGGGCAACACCGTCAGAAAACCACTTCCATTGTCCGATGTGACACGCTGCGAGCTGGAAATCCTCCCCGCGGACAAATCGGTCGCTCAATCTCTGGATTTTTCAGAGAAAGACCCAGGCAGCAATGGTCTTCCCACGAAGACAACGAGGACCTGGACCGCGAAAATGCGAGGACCGGGAGGTGGAAGAGCCATGGATCTTGGGACATTCCATATCGATGGCAGTCATTTGGTCTACGAGCAGACTGCCAGGCCTTCGGAACCTCGGCTGGCACGGTTCAGTTACAGCCTGCTGAAGATCACGGTCGACCATCACTCCGAGTATTTCACACTGCGAGAACCTCAGTATTTGACTGCCAGACCCATTCAACTCACTGCACAGTCCAAGACGAATCCGGTCGTTTTTCGTCTGCCGCACGAGATTGCGGAGCCTCTCGTGGACGCACTGCGGTTCGATGTAACGCATACGTCCGTCGACGGTTTTACCGCAAACAGTCTGAGGTCCGGGGATCAATTCGTCGTGACATTTGGCAGCGACGGCGAAGCAGCCGTCCGGACGGGATCTGGCGACCGCATCGTATCGGAGGGGCCCGACAGTGACGTGCTGGCCGTCCTGCAGTGCAGCATCGCGTATGCCGACAACACCGAAGTGACTGAATCGACCGAACCGCCGGAGCGTTCCGGTGCGTTCGTCGTGAGCGTTGAGCCATCGGTCTACCTTAGACTGCTCGACACTTCCGACGCCGCAGAATTCGGCGCGAGGTTTCTGACCGGAGACCCTGGATTGATTCAGCCAACGCAGTCGGTCAATTGGGATATCGCGAGCATCTCCAGCCAGCTGTCTACGGAGAACGTGATCCGCACGATTCGGGTGCGGGTCGGTAAAGAATTCGCAGACAAGGTCAAATTCGGCAGTAAACTGGATCCGCAGGCAGATCATTTCCTGTCAACGCTGCCCAACGACGTCGACAGGTATTATGGCGCGGTGCTGCGAGGCAATGCGAATCGGCAAAAGCACCGGGAGGGCATGGAGATGCTGATTCGAACGGTCGAAAGCCACAAAAACGTGCTCGCCGTGCTCACAGATCTCACAGGTTGGTTACAGGAAAGCAACCTGCAGTTGCGGGCCTACACGCTCATCGATGGCCAGGTAGTCGACGTGTTTGCAACGAAGGCAAATCAATGAGAGAAATTGAAGCAGTCATCGAACAAATCCAATCGATGCTGGCATGGGAGCACGATCCCGAACAGGAATACATGGAAACTCTGGTTGCCGACTATTCCCGCAATGTCTCTGCTGCCAATGAACGCCTCAGGCAATGCGAAGCGTTGCTGAGTAAGGGATTGCGCACGGAAGCCATCCAACAGTGTGAAACAGAACCCAACCTGCTGGACCTCACTGCCATTCTGGATTTCCCGGAGGTTGAGTACTGGACCGACTATGTCTCGCAGTATGAATTGCCGCCCCTTCCGGTCCTGTTGCTGGAAGTCGCAGTCGATCTGAACGATGCCTACGCGACCGCACAGCCGGTCGCCGGACTTCTGAAACTACATCGGCTGCACGCACTCGCGCTGAGCCCTCTGTCAGTCAGGATTCAGATTCTGAGGGAACTTGCCAGCAAAGATAAATCCAATCCATTGTGGCTTGATGACCTCGCTAACTACGAGGTCGCGCGTCACATTCAAATCGAGTCGGAACTGGAGACCGTGCTCTCTGACAGGAACACAACTCAGGCAGCCGCCCTGGAAGCGGAGCTGGCCAGCCCGAAATGGCGAACGCGTCCGCCAAAGGACCTCGTCCGAAAAGTCCAGACCGTTCGCGCCCGCCTGCAAACGTACGATGCCCGCCGAGAACTCCGAACACTTGCTGATCAACTGAATCAGGCGTTTGCCGATCGCGACCTGGACATGGCACACCATCACGCTGAGCGCTGGGACTCACTGGTCGAAACGGCCGCTGTCCCGGAAGGCGACCCGGTGTTTGAGGTTGCCGAGGCCGCACTGGAATGGATTGCAGAAGAAAACCAAAGAACGCTCCAGGAAGGCGCCTATCAGAGCAGCGTCACGGCACTGGAACGAAACCTCGATCGTGATTCCTCCGTCGAAGATCTCAATCGGTCAGCTGACGCGATTACGATGTTTGACAAGGGAATCCCTGACGAACTCGCGCAGCGTTTGGAGGATCGCAAGACAAAGATTAATCGCAAAGCCAGTCGCAGGAGCATGGTGATTTATGCGAGCATTGGAGCCGTCGCACTGATCGTTTGTTCGATTCTCGTATCGATACTGTTTCGTTACTGGCATGCGGAAGCTGTCACCGAACACCAGCAAGCCATGCGGCAGCTGCTCACGGCGGAAAACATTAATGGCGCCAGGGAATTCTATGACCAGCTTGATACAGACGTTGCGAAGAGCCCTGAGCTTTTGGTACTGCATCAGCAGCTGAAGGATGCGGAAATTGGTAAGAAGACCCGCCGGAGTTCGTTGCTGAGCCTGCTGGAAAAGGTAGAAGCGGGGATCGCTCAGTCGCCGGACCAAAACGTTCTCGACAAGTCGCTGGTAGATCTTGATCGGGCTGAGGACCTGACCGTCGACGCTGCAGACATAGATGAGGTGCAGCGAGTCAGAAATGCCGTCACGACTGCCATGGAACTGGCCAAGGCCGCAGCTGACCAGCAGTTTCTTGAGGATCTTGATGCAGCACGAAACCGCTATCACCAGCGACCGGATAATGACATGGCAGTCAATCAGTTGTTGACAGATGAATTCCGCGCACTGAACAGTCGTCTGCACGTCACTGAAAGTCACAAGAAGCCGATCGAGGCCATACTGCGGACGCTGCGTAATGCGCGTGCCGAGCGCAGAAGACAGATAAAAGTGACGACCGATCTTGGTCGGATCACTGCCGCCGTGGGCGATCTTGATCGCTTTCAAAGTCAGTTGCGACAGTACGTTCGCAGTCACTCCGGGACAGGAAGGTCCGCCTCTTTTCAGCGAGTCATTGCCAGCGAAGCAGGATTCTGGACCGGACCTCGGCTGTGGAATGAACTTCGTGACAGCTGGATGTCCCTGTCGCTGACTGATGTCACTCCGGCATCCGCGTCCGCTCTTCGACAGCAGTACATCGACTTCATGAAGTCATCGAAACGGTTTTCGGCAGGTCACGATCTGGCAGATCAGGCGGAGGCACTGCAGGCCGTGATCGCTCGAGACGGGAACGGAGACTCTCCCCTGCCGGAGCGTCTCCGTGAGCCATTGGAGTTTTATCTGCAGCTGCCATTGATGGTTGCCCGCGGAGATGTTCGGTACTACTCGAACGCGGACGAACCGCCCATTGAAAAAGGAGACACAATTACGATTGTGCCGTTCAAGGATGACCTGCTGCGACGCAGCAGGGAGATACGCCTGTCGGTGAATGAAGTAACGAATCGCCGATCGGGTGGAAAGTTCGTTTGGGACGCACCTCACGCGATTTTTGCACAGTCGGCGCTGGAAGAACTGAAGGTCGCCGATCAACATTGGGAAGAAAGTTTCGGACGAATGGTGACA